>DATIFC010000180.1:0-9672 GCA_035455445.1 Gaiellaceae bacterium
CGTGGCGAAGGTCGGCCCCGCGCCCTACCCGGCCGAGCCGCGGCCCTGCGCCTACCTCCTGCGCCTGGCCTGACCGTACTTCGCGCGCAGGCGCGCGAAGTCGCTGCGGTCGACCAGCGTCACCACCTCGCCGTACTGCGAACGTAGGTTCCGCAGCTTCCGCCGCTTCCGGGTCGCGAGGGACGGCTTCATCTCGGTGCACTCGATGTAGAGGCCTGCCTCGGGAAGGTAGAAGTCCGGCGTCATCGCCTCGAGCACATGACCGTCCTCGCCGCGCTCGAGCGCGAACGTGCGGGGCTCGTACTCCCAGGGGATACCGGCCGCGTCGAGCAGCTCGGCCAGCTCGCGCTCGGATTCGTGCGCGAAACGCGGAACCTGCTTCCCACGGAAGTGCCGGAACGCCACCTCCCAGGGATTGCCTGTGGAAAAGTCGCCGAAACGCCGCCGGCTACGACGGCGGCTGGATCACGATCACGTTCTGCGAGATCCCGAGGTACTTGTACCGCGTCCCGACCGTCAGGTCGTTCACCGTCTTCTGCTCGGCCGCGCGGATCTTCCCCGGGAGCGGCGCGCGCGCCTGCGGCAGCGTCTTGCGCAGCGGGTTATGCAGGTTGCCTGAGAGGTCGTCGCGCCTGAAGAAGAGCGTCGAGCTGAGCGACTTCTCGCCCGGGCCGGGCGGGAAGAAGATCAGCACGTTGTCGATCGGCTTCGCGTACTCGAGCGTGTACAGGGCGAGCTCGAGCGCCTCGCGCCGCAGGATCGTGCCGCGCGCCACCGTCGGCGCCCCCTCGGGGATCGCGCACGTCTTCGAGTCGCCGCAGAGGATGTAGACGGCGGTGTCGTTGCGGGCGTAGGCCTTGTCGAGCGCCTTGACGTCGTCGGCCTTGACGACCGCGACGCCCTGGAACTTCGAGCCGCTCTGTGCCCCGCCGAGCTTGATCGCGACGAGCTGATCGCCGCTCGGAAGTCGGTAGCCGCGGGCCACGTGGTCTGCGATCTCGAGCATCCGCGAGCTGGTGTCGGTGGCCGCGGGCCGCCAGCTCGACCACGGCGGCGGCGGCTGCGGGCCCTCCCGCTGCAAGAGCACGAGGAACGTGCCGACGCCGATGCCCACGGCGGCGCCCAGGACGAGGTAGGCGGCCGCGAAGCGGCCCTTCGTGCCTAGACCGCGGGCCATGCCTTTGCCTGGGTGAGGTCGATCTTCGGGATCTTCAGCTTCGCCGCCTCGAGGATCTCGACGAGCTCGTCGCCGAACAGCTCCTTCTTCTCCACGAGGGCCTCGGCGATCTGCTCGACCGCCTTCTTGTTGTGGGAGATCAGCGCGTAGGCGGTGACGTACGCCTGGCCCAGCAGCTGGGCCGCGAGCGAGCGCTTGTCGCGATCGCCGAGCACGCCGGCGAGCGGGTCGTGGCCGAGCGCGCCGCCGTCGCCGGTGCGGTTCATGATCTGGAGCCCGATCTGCTCGAAGCGCTGCATGACGTCGTCGACCCTGTCCTCGGCGGCCTTGACGCGCTTCGCGAGCCTGCCGTTGGCGCGACCGTTCGACTCCGGGGCCTCGGGCGCCATGCCGCACGCCCCCACCATCCAGGCGGCCCGCGCGGTCGCGCTCTGGACGTCGCCGCCGACACCGGTCGAGTTCTCGCCGTAGAAGACCCGCTCCGCGGCCATCGCACCGAGGGCCCAGATGAGCTGCGCCATCTCCTCCGAGCGCCAGGAGCTGAAGCGCTCCTCCTTCTCGCGGGCCTGGTGATGGCCGAGGGCCGCACCGCGGCGGCGGATCGAGAGGCGCGTCGACTCCGCGCCCTTCATGTAGACGTGCGCGGCGGCTGCGTGGCCGGCCTCGTGGATCGCGACCGCGCGCGTCTCCTCCGGCACGTAGTCGGTCCCGATCGCCGTTCCGGACTCCACCGTCGTCATCGCCTCGACGATGTCGGGCCAGCTGAACGCGACGCGCCCGTCGTGGTGCGCGTGCGTCAGCGCCATCGAGCAGACCTGCTCGATCATCGCGGGCGAGTAGCCGTTCGTGACCCGCGCGAGCTCGTCGCGGCGCTTCTCGGTGTCGAGGTCCTCGTCGTGGGCGACCTTCTGCAGGTAGAGGTCGAAGATGTCGAGCCGGTCGCCCTTGGTCGGCGTGCGGAACCAGACGTGGCGTCCCATGCGGCCCGGGCGGGTCAGCGCGGGGTCGAGCATCTCCATCGGGACGTTGGTCGCGCCGATGAAATAGATCTGGTTGCCGGCCGGCCGCGCGTGCGGGAGCCTGAAGCTCATCTGGCCGACGCGCCGCGGGACGATGTAGAGCGCGTCGAGGAACGTGTTCAGCCGGTTCGTGAGCGCGCGGCGGAAGAACGGCGGGTTGTCGATCCCGTCCATCACGATCAGCAGCTGGTTCAGCGCCAGCTGCCCCTGGCCGCCGCCGAACATCCCGGGGAAGACCTGGTTCACGATCCGGCCGAGAAACGGCGTGCGCACGGCGACGGGAGGCTGCCGCTCGGCGAAGACGCGCTCGCGCCAGGCGCGGGACTCGAGCACGAGGTCCTCGCTCGGGTTGAGGGCCCCGTTCGGGCCGAAGAAGCAGAGGTCGTGGAAGCTCTGCGGCCGCGGCGTCATCATCCCCGCCGCCCCGCCGAGCGACTGGCGCCTCATCCCGACGGCGTCGATCTCGTCGATGAAGACGATGCACTGGCCGCCCCACTTGCGGGCGAGTTTCTTCGCCTTGCGCGCCATGTAGCGCACGATCACGACGTCCATCCCCATGAAGGTCTGCGCGAAGCCGGAGCCGGGGATCGTGACGATCGGCGAGTTGAACCCGGTCGCGATCGCCTTCGCGAGCATCGTCTTGCCCGTGCCGGGCGCGCCGAGGAAGAGCAGCCCGCGCTCGCGCCGGCCGCCGGCCTTCTCGAACGCCTCGCCCGACTGCCAGAGGTTGACGACCCGCCGGACCTCCTCCTTCGCCTCGGCCTGGCCCCGGACGTCGTCGAGCTTCACGCCCCAGTCCGCGTCGCCCGGCTCGAAGCCCCGGATCTGGGACACGCCCATGAAGAGCAGCGGGCCCATCAGGATCCCGAAGTTGAAGACGAAGAAGAGGACGAAGGTGAAGAGGAGCCCGATGGTCTGGCCGTTCACCTTCGCCTTCGCGCTGAGCCAGTGCCACGAGTCGCGGGTCGTGCCCATGAGGCTCGCTGCGTCGGCGCCGTACCTGAGCACGCGCACGACGTAGATCGCGAAGACGATCAGCAGGAAGACGTAGACGAGCTTGGCCCACCAGCGCCAGAACCAGACGCGGCGGCGCGCGACCACGTCTTCCTCGCGCAAGCTCGGGTTGTCGATGCCGAAGAGGCTCGGCCACTCGATGAAGCGGTGGAAGATCAGGTCCAGCAGCCCGCGGAAGGCCGCGACCCCGAGGACGGTCGCGACGAGCGCCCAGCCGAGCGCGAGCTCCTGCATCTTGTAGAGCCAGACGAAGAGCGCCGGGCTCATCAACAGCGCCACCGCGGTGGCTGCGCGGCGGAGCGCCCGCCACTGATCGCTCAGCTCTCGGGACTGTTCGGTGGAGAGCGTTCCGACGACCGGGGCCGCGCTCATCTACGCAGTGTAGTTGCCACTAAGCTCAGGTACTTCGACGTGAACGCCTCGGATTCGTTTGCAGCAGAGGAGATCGAGCGGGCTCGCAGGTACCACCGGCCGCTGTACGCGGCGCTCTTCGTGGACTGGGCGTTGCAGCTCGGGGTGCTCGCCGCGATCGCGTTCGGCCCGCCCGGCGACTGGCTCTGGAACGCGACCGCTGGGCCCTGGTGGGCGCGTGTGCTCGAGCTGGCGGCGCTCGTGCTCGGGGTGCTGACGATCGTGCGGCTGCCGCTCTCGGCGTGGCGCGGCTGGGCCCGGGAGCGGCGCTGGGGCTTCTCGACGCAGACCCTCGGCGGCTGGCTCGCCGACGTGGCGAAGGGGTTCGCGCTCGGCGCCGTGCTGACGGGGGTCGCCCTGACGGCGCTCGTCTGGACGGCGCGGACCTGGCCCGACTGGTGGCCGGCGGTCGCGGCCCCGGGAGCCGCCGCGCTGGCGCTCGTCCTCAGCCTGCTCGCACCCCTGATCTTCGAGCGGCTCTTCAACCGCTTCTGGCCGTTGCCCGACGAGGAGCTCGCGCGCGACCTGCGCGAGCTCTCGGAGCGCGCGAGAGTGCCGGTGCGGACGATGCTCGTGACCGACGCGAGCCGGCGGACGACGAAGCACAACGCCTACGTCTCGGGCCTCGGGCCGACGCGGCGGCTCGTCCTCTTCGACACGCTGCTGAAGGATGCGCCGCGGGGGGAGCTGCGCGGGGTGGTGGCACACGAGCTCGGGCACCGGCGCTTCCGGCACGTGGCCCTCGGAACCGCGCTGGCGATGGCCGGCGCGGCGGCAGGCGTGCTCGCGCTCTGGCTCGTCTTCGAGTGGGACGGGCTCGTCTCCGCGGCCGGTGCGAGCGGGCCCGGCGACCCCCGCGCGGTGCCGCTCGTGCTGCTCGTGCTCTGGCTGCTGGAGGTGGGGGCGCTGCCCTTCGAGACGTGGCTCTCGCGAAGGTGGGAGCGCGCGGCCGACCGCTTCGCGCTCGAGCTGACCGGCGACGGGCGCGCGCTCGAGGAGATGCACCGGCGCCTCGCGCTCGCGAACCTGTCGGACCTCGACCCGCCGCGGGTGCTCTACGCGCTGCTGTTCACCCATCCCACGCCCCCCGAACGGATCGCCGCCGCCCGCAGCGGGTAGTCCGGTGCCGGCGTGACCACGGCTGATCCGCTCGACCGCGAATGCCTCTAGAGTCCGACGGCGTGGCGGGGCTCGAGGGCATGACCGCGATCGTCACCGGCGCCTCGAGCGGGATCGGCGCCGCGATCGCGCGGGCGCTGGCGGCCGAGGGCATGCGCGTCGCCGGCGGCGCCCGGCGGGTCGAGCTGCTCGAGACCGAGATCAGGCTCGAGCTCGACGTGATGAACCGCGAGAGCTGCGAGCGCTTCGTCGAGCAGGCGCTGGGCGAGGTCGGCGGCCTCGACGTGCTCGTGAACAACGCGGGCCTCAGCCTCGGGCGCGATCCGTTCGAGCAGAGCACCGAGGAGGACGAGGAGACCGTGCTCGAGACGAACGTCCACGGCCTGCTGCGGATGACGCGCCTCTGCCTGCCGCACATCCGCGACGGCGGCCACATCGTCAACGTCGGCTCGGTCGCGGGGCGCCAGGCGTACGAGAACGCGGCCTCCTACGTCACGTCGAAGTTCGCCGTGCGCGGCTTCACCTACGCGCTGCGCGAGGACCTGCTCGGGCGGCCGATCCACCTGACGACCGTCGACCCCGGCCTCGTCGAGTCGAACTTCTCGCGCGTCCGCTTCCGCGGCGACGAGGAGCGGGCGACCGCCGTCTACGCGAACGTCGACCCGCTGCGGCCCGAGGACGTGGCCGAGTGCGTCATCTTCGCCCTGACGCGACCGCCACACGTGAACGTCGACGAGCTCGTGGTCAAGGCGCTGGCGCAGTCGACGGCCGTCCGCATCCATCGGAACGCGTAGTGGCGCTGACCATTCTCGAGGGCTCGACGTTCTGCATCTGCGACGGGCTCGGCGACATCGACGGCGAGACGCAGGGCCTGTTCGCCGAGGACACGCGCTTCCTCTCGCGGCTGTGCCTGACGATCAACGGCGCGAAGCCGTTGCTGCTCTCGTCCGGGAAGGTCGAGTACTTCTCGGCCGCGTTCTTCCTGCGCAACCCGGTCGCGGGCGGCCTGCCGCAGGACTCGCTCTCGATCGTGCGCCACCGCTTCGTCGGCGATGGGATGCAGGACCACGTGATCGTTCAGAACCAGAGCATGGAGCCGGTCGAGTTCGAGCTCGGGCTCGAGCTCGGCACGGACTTCGCGGACATCCTCTCGGTCAAGGAGCACGACTTCGCGCTCGGCGACCCCGAGCGGGCGGCACCGCTGCCCGAGCCGGTCGCGGGCCGGTTCGACGACGAGCACAACCAGTTCGTGCTCGAGGAGGAAACCGGGCCGGAGGCGGTGGAGGCGCGGACGCAGCTGATCCTCTCGCAGCGCGGCGAGGTCGAGGAGCGCAAGGTCGTCTACCGGCTCGCGCTCGGCCCGCGCGAGCGCTGGGAGCTGCGGCTCGACATCCTGGCCTCGCTCGACGGCGACTCGGTCACCCCGCGCACGGCCGAGCGGCGCTTCGGCGAGGAGATGACGCGCGTGCGCGAGTCGCTCGCGGCCTGGCAGCTGCGCGTGCCGCAGATCCGCGCCGACTGGAGCATGCTCGACCACGCCTTCTTCCAGTCGGTCTCCGACCTCGCCTCCCTTCGGATGCGCGGCGCCGGCCGCACGGGGCGCATGCCCGCCGCGGGGATGCCGTGGTTCATGACGGTCTTCGGGCGCGACACGCTGATCACGTGCCTGCAGACGCTGCTCTTCGGGCCGGAGCTCGCGCGCACCGCGCTCGAGGTCCTCACCGAGCTGCAGGCGCACGACGTCAACCCGGACGTGGACGCCGAGCCGGGGAAGATCGTCCACGAGCTGCGCTCCGGCCGCGCCGCGGAGAAGTGGTTCCGCACCTACTACGGCACGGTGGACGCGACGCCGCTCTACCTCGTGCTCCTGTCTGAGGTGTGGCGCTGGACGGACGACTCCGCCTTCGTGCGCGGGCTGAAGGAGCCGGCGCTCGCCGCGCTGCGCTGGATCGACGAGTTCGGCGACCGCGACGGCGACGGCTTCGTCGAGTACGAGCGCCGGACCCCGCGCGGGCTCGAGAACCAGTCCTGGAAGGACTCGCACGACTCGCAGCGCTTCCGGGACGGCTCGCTCGCGCGGACGCCGATCGCGCCGGTCGAGGTGCAGGGCTACGTCTACGACGCGAAGCTGCGCACGGCGGAGGTCGCGCGCGAGGTGTGGCGCGACCGTCCGCTCGCGGAACAGCTCGAGCGCGAGGCGGCCGAGCTGCAGCGGCGGTTCGACGACGCCTTCTGGACCGACGCGCGCGGCGGCTACTACGTGCTCGCGCTGGACCGCGAGAAGCGGCAGGTGGACTCGCTCTGCTCGAACATCGGTCACCTGCTCTGGAGCGGGATCGTGCCCGCCGGTCGCATCGACGCGGTCGTCGACCAGCTGATGGGCGAGAAGCTCTGGTCGGGCTGGGGCGTGCGGACGATGTCGAGCGGCGACACCGGCTACAACCCGCTCTCGTACCACAACGGCACGGTGTGGCCCCACGACAACTCCCTGATCGCGCACGGGCTCGCCCGCGCGGCGCGCTGGCCGGAGGCGCAGCGGATCGTGCGCCGGATGCTCGGCGCCGCCTCGTTCTTCGGCTACCAGCTGCCGGAGGTCTTCGCCGGCCTGCCTCGCGCGGAGACGCCGTTCCCGATCGCCTACCCGACGGCCGCACGCCCGCAGGCCTGGGCGGCCGGGACCCCGGTGCTGCTGCTGCAGGTCCTGCTCGGGCTCGAGGTCGACCGGCGCCGCCACCAGCTCGTGACGCGCGCGCCGGAGGAGCTGCCCTCCTGGGCCGGCCGCTCGCTGCGGCTGACGGGGATCCGCGCCTTCGACCGCGCCTGGGACGTGCGCGTCGAGCACGGCCGTGTCACCGTTGAGGAAGCGTGAGCATGAGGCATCGCTTGCGATGCCGACGTCAGGACGGGCGAGCTTCGCTCGGGCGTGCGTCTGAAATCGCCAGCCTCGGCGTCGGCCGTGAGAATGTTGCGCTGTGAGGATTGCGATCGTCAGCCCACCCTGGTTCCCGGTTCCGCCGACCGGCTACGGCGGGATCGAGTGGATCGTCTGGCTGCTCGCCGAGGGGCTGACCGCGGAGGGCCACGACGTGACGCTTTTCGCCTCCGGCGACTCGCGCACGACCGCGACGCTCTCGGCCGTCTACCCGACCGCGCCGAGCGAGCTGATCGGCCGCACGCTGCCCGACCTGCGCCACGTGCTCTCGGCCCTGGAGGCCGCGGGCGAGTTCGACGTGATCAACGACCACACGGGCCCGCTCGGCGCCGTGCTCGGCGAGCTCGTCGAGACGCCCGTCGTCCACACCGTCCACGGCCCGCTCGACGGCGAGCCGGGGGAGATCTACGAGGCGATCGGCAGGGTCGCGCCGTCGGTCGGCCTGATCTCGCTCTCGCTCAACCAGCGCCGGCCGAAGCCCGACCTGAACTGGTTCGCGAACGTGCTGAACGCGCTCGACCTCGAGCACTACCCCTGCCACCCGCACAAGGGCGAGTACCTGCTCTTCCTGGGCCGCATGAACCACGAGAAGGGCGCGCACCGCGCGGTCGCGGTCGCGATGGAGCTCAGCCTGCCGCTCAAGCTCGCGGGCAAGATGCGCGAGCCGCGGGAGCGCGCCTACTTCGAGGAGTTCATCGAGCCCCACCTCGGCAACGGGATCGAGTACCTGGGCGAGGTCAACCACGGCACCAAGGTCGAGCTCCTGCAGAACGCTCGCGCGACGCTCTTCCCGATCGAGTGGGAGGAGCCGTTCGGCCTCGTGATGATCGAGTCCATGGCCTGCGGCACGCCGGTGATCGCGACCCGGCGCGGCGCCGTGCCGGAGGTGATCCAGGACGAGCGGGGCGGGCTGATCGTCGACGACTGGCGTGAGATCCCGGCCGCGCTCGAGCGCGCCGACCGGATCGAGCCGCGCGAGTGCCGCCGCTTCGCCGAGGAGCGCTTCGCTCCCCGGCGCATGGTGGCGGACTACCTCGGTGCGTACGAGGCGGCCATCCGGGCGCGGGGCTAGGCGAGGCCGTTCAGCTCGAGCAGGAGGCCGCGCAGCTGGGCGAAGCGGTCCGTGCCGAGCTCGCGGGCCCACGCGGTCTCGAGGTCGGCGACCGCCTCGCGGATGACCCCGATCGCGGCGGTGCCGCGGGCGGTGAGGGCGACGCGCTTGGAGCGAAGGTCGTCCGAGTCGGCCACGCGCTCGAGGTAGCCGAGGCGCTCGAGCTGGCCGAGCAGGTAGTTGAGCGCCTGCTTGCTGATCCGCAGCCGCGCCGCCAGCTCCGACGGCCTCGCCCCCTGCGGCCCGGGGTACTGGAAGACGTGCAGGTGCGCCGCGTCGAGGTCGCCGAATCCCCGCTCGTGCAGCCGCGCGAGCATCCGGCGTTGCACCTCCTCCCAGGGCATGCGCAGGAGCGCGCCGATCAGCGGGGGATCGGAAGGTGTCGTAAAAGCACTTGACGAACTCGCTCTGGCCATGTATCGTCAAGTCACTTTACCACCTACTCACGAGGAGGAGCAACGATGGCAACCAGCATGCGCGAGGAGATTCGAGTCGGGGAGCTGGCGATCCGGTTCCTGGTCGAGGGCGAGCAGTCGGCGGGGTCGGTCGCGGTCTTCGAGTTCGACGTACCCGCCGGCGCGAGAGTCCCGGTCGCGCACAGCCACGACGGCTACGAGGAGACGGTCTATGGGCTGGAGGGCGTCCTGACCTGGACGGTCGAGGGCACGCAGACCGACGTCGGTCCCGGAGAGGCGCTCTGCATCCCCCGCGGCGCCGTCCACCACTTCGACAACGCCGGCGACGGCCCCGCCAGGGCGCTCGCGATCGTCACCCCCGGCATCCTCGGCCCCGGCTACTTCCGCGAGGTCGGAGCGATCCTGGAGGCTGCGGCCGGCGGCCCGCCCGACCTCGCCGCGATCGGTGGCGTGATGAAGCGCCACGGTCTCAC
>DATIFC010000181.1:0-21614 GCA_035455445.1 Gaiellaceae bacterium
CCACCTCGGCAAGCGGCCTGCGGGCGTCGATCTCGTGGGTGCAGGTCGCCCTGAGCCTCGGCTCGACCGACGCGACGTGATCGAGGATCAGCTCGCGCTCGCCCTGCGCCTTGCCGTACTGGTTCGTGATCCGTCGCCCGATCCGGTCGAGGAGCACCTCCGGCGGGGCGCTCAGGAGCACGACCGCGTCGAACCGCTCGTAGAACCTGCCCTGGTTGGAGACGCACCCCGAGACGTAGAGAGTGCGCTCGCGGTCGGCGGCGAGCAGGTCCGCCATCCGGCTCTCTCGCCAGAGCCAGCCGTCGCCGCGCCATTCCTTCCAGCCGGGCTCGTCCGTGTCGACGACGTCGAACCCGCGCCGGGCGAGCTCGGCGAGCGCGCTCGACTTGCCGGTGCCCGACATCCCGGTCAGCAGGACCCTTCGCACTAGCGCTCGACGAGCTTCGCGAAGTCAGGCTCGCCGCGGATCGGGTCGAAGTCGGAGTCCTCCTTCGCCATCTCACGAGAGCCGACCCACATCTCGATCGCGCGGCCGAGGTGCTCCTCCGCGTACCTGCCGTCCTCGTGGAGCGGCCGCACCGGGTCCCACAGCTCGGGGGCATGCCGCTGGATGGAGTCGGGCAGCCCTACCCACGGATGCCGTCGTGAGTCGTAGCCCGACTCCGTGGGCGGCGGGAAGGACGGGTCGGCGAAGGCGCCGACCGAGACGACGACCAGGTCGGGCTCGGTCGGCTCCGTGTAGAAGACCTGCGAGCCGCAGTCGGGGCAGAAGTGAAAGACGTGCTCCTTCCTGTCCACCTCGTCGGAGATTCGCGCGTAGTCGCCGAAGCGACCACTGACCTGCACCTGATCCGGCTTGAACCCGGCCTGCATCCCGAAGGCGCTACCGGTCCGGCGCTGGCAGGCAAGGCAGTGGCAGATGGAGACCGCGAACGGGTCGCCCGCCACCTCCAGGCGCAGCTGGCCGCCGTGACAGGAGGCGTTTCGGGTGGCCATCGCCGCGGAAGCTAGCGAAGGCACGGTGGCCTCGGCACACAGGGAGGACGAGGATGAAGATCACCACGATCGGCAAGGGCAACATCGGCGGCGGGCTCGCCCGCCTCTGGGAGCAGGCCGGGCACGACGTGACGACGCTCGGCCGGGAGGGCGGCGACGCCTCCGGCGCCGACGTCGTGGTCGTGGCCGTGCCGTCGGGCTCGATCGCCGACGCGCTCGGCAAGGTCAGCGGGCTCGAGGGCAAGGTCGCGATCGACACCGCGAATGCCTTCGCCGGCCGCAACGAGGAGTACGAGTCGTTCGCGCACGAGGTGAAGGCGCACACCGGCGGCCCGGTGGCCAAGGCGTTCAACGCGAACTTCGCCGTCCTCTACGACCGGCTCGGCGAGCAGCGCGTGCGCCCGAGCTGCCTGTACGCCGCCGACGAGGAGGCCCGGGAGGTGACCGAGCGGCTGATCACCGACGCCGGCTACGACCCGGTCGGCCTCGGCGGGCTCGAGAACGCGCGCGCGCTCGAGGACTTCGTGCCGGACGTCCTGGGGAAGATCGGCCGCGTCCTCTACCGCTTCGCGGAGCCCGGCGAGCTCTAGCGGCAGGTCGGGTCCGGTCGCGAGCGCGGTGACGCTAGCCTCGCAGCGACCTGACCACGGCCCGGGAGGAGCGATGAGCGAGTACGAGGTGGCGCACCTCGACGAGATCGACGAGATCAGCGACGGGCGGGAACCCTGGCGGCCGCTCCGGCACCACTTCGGGATCACGTCCTTCGGCGTCAACGCCTGGACGGGGCACGAGGCGGGCGACCGGATCATCAACGAGCACGACGAGTCGGACGAGCAGGAGGAGCTCTACCTCGTCCAGCGTGGCCGGGCGCGGTTCGAGCTCGACGGCGAGTCGGTCGACGCGGGGGTGGGAACGCTCGTCTTTGCACGCCCCGGCGTGAAGAGGACGGCCTTCGCCGAGGAGCCCGGGACGACGGTCGTCGCCGTCGGCGGCACTCCCGGGCAGGCGTACCAGGCGGTCGGCTGGGAGATCTGGGCGCAGGTGCGCCCGCTCTACGAGTCGGGCGACTACGCCGAGGCGGCCGAGCGCGCCCGCGGGCTGGCCGCGGCCCATCCGGAGTATCCGGCGCTGCTCTACAACCTCGCCTGCTGCGAGAGCCTCGCGGGGCAGAAGGCCGAGGCGATCGGGCACCTCCGGCTCGCCCTCGAGCGCTCGGAGCAGCTGCGCCCGCTGGTCGCCGAGGACTCCGACCTCGCCCCGCTCCGCGGCGAGCCCGCCTTCGAGGAGCTGGTGCGCTGAAGCGGAGCGCGCTGCACGAGCCCGTCGTCAGGGCGCCACGCGGAGGCTGCCGAGCACCGCGTCTACGCGTTCCACCTGTGCCGCAGCAGGCGAGGCGGTGCCGAACTCGACGAAGAGATCGAAGGCGCGCCCCTGCGTGGAGAAGGGCACGTGCGCGACCGCGTGGCCCGTTGGGAAGCCCTCGAGCGAGCTGCCGAGATCCGCTGCCGTCACATGCAACGGCCCCTGGAGCGGCTCGTACGCCGGGTGACTGGAGCTTGTCTCCCAGACGAGGACGAGAACGTCGCCGGCGGCCATTGCCTTCGCGGTGTTCGTGCCGACGTCGTCGTCCTTCACGAGATCCGGGCAGTCGGCGGCGTCGAAGCTCCCCGCCTGCAGGTCGGCGAGCGGTGCACCGTTGCCGGCATTCGCGTCGGAGATCCGCCCGACCCAACCGCGGGGAAGGTCGATCGAGATCCCGTAGGCCGGCCCGAGGATGGGCGCGCCGCCGGGCTCGTGCTGGCTCGCCGCGAAGGAGATTCCGGCGCCGAAGGCCGCGGCGACCGCGGCAGCGATCGCGACTGCGCGTCGGCTCATCCTCACCGCTGCTTGCAAACGAAGACGAATCGCACCCGTGCGAAAGCGCTCACGCGCGTGACGGCGGTCGGGGCGGCACCGGCGTGCTCAGCGCCCGCTGCAACCACGGCTGCGACCGCGAAGCCCGACGACGGCGTAGCTGCTCATCGCCGAGAGGTACGAGCGGGAGGACCGGGGAGGTCCCGCGGACCTCGTCGAGGCTCCCCGGCGTACTGCACGCGATGGACCTCCTGCTGAAGCACGCTCGTATAGTCGGCACGCCATGGCGGGCTCCGGCCGCGACGAGCGGGCCTGGGTGCGGCGGGCCCAGGCCGGGTCGGCCTCTGACTTCGAGGCGCTCTTCCGCGCGCACTGGGGCCCGGCCTACCGCGCCGCCTACCTGGTCGTCCGTGACGCGGCCGCCGCCGAGGACATCGCGCAAGAGGCCTTCCTCGCGGCGGTTCGCACCCTCGATCGCTTCGATCGCCGGCGGCCGTTCGGGCCCTGGCTGCACCGGATCGTCGTCAACAGGGCGATCGACTGGGCGCGCGCCCGCGCGCTGCGCCCCGAGGCCGAGCAGATCGACGCGGCCGCGCCCGAGCGGACAGAGCGCGACGACGAGCTGCAACGCGAGCTTGCGCGACTCTCGCCGGAGCACCGGGCGGTGATCGTGCTGCGCTACCTGCTCGAGTACACCCCCGGCGAGATCGCGGAGCTGCTCGAGCTGCCGCGGGGGACCGTGAACTCGCGGCTGCGCCGAGGGCTCGACGCGTTGAAGGAGCGGCTGCGGTGAGGTTCGTCGCCCCGGGCGAGCACGAGGCCGGCGAGCGCGCCTGGGCGGTCGTGCGCGCGGCCTACGCCGAGCGTGAGCCCGTGAGGCGGCCTCGCCGCCATGCCGGGCCCCTGGTCGCGGTGGCGATCCTCGCCGCCGTGGGGGCCGCGGCGCTGAGCCCGCCCGGCCGCTCCGTCGTGCGCTCACTGCGGAAGGCGGTCGGCGTGAAGCAGGCCGAGCCTGCGCTGTTCTCGCTGCCCGCGCCGGGACGGCTGCTCGTCACGAGCCGCGACGGTCTCTGGCTGGTGCACGCGGACGGCTCGAAGCGGCTGCTCGGCCGCTACGGCGACGCGAGCTTCTCGCCGCACGGCCTCTTCGTCGCGGCGACGCAGGCAAACCAGCTCGTCGCGCTCGATCCGAAGGGCGAGGTGCGCTGGGCGCTCGCGCGGCCGGCGCCGCGCTTCCCGGTCTGGACCGGGACGAGAGCGGACACCCGGATCGCGTACCTCTCCGGGGGACGGCTGCGGATCGTAGCCGGGGACGGGACCGGCGATTACGCCGTCGGGCCCGCGGCGCTCACGCCGCCGGTGTGGCGGCCCGGGCGGAGGGTCGTCTACTCGAACGGCCGCCGCGCGGTGGCCTACGACGCCCGTGCCCACCGCCGGGCGGCTGTCCCACGGCTCGAGAACCAGCCGCGCATCGTGCGGCGCGGAGGGCAGAGCGAGGTCGTGAGCCACGGTCGCGTGGTCTTCCGCGGGACCGGCGTCTTCGACGACGTCATCCGGTCGCCGGACGGCCGCTGGCTGCTGGTCTCGTGGCCGACGGCGAACCAGTGGGTGTTCGTTCGCCTGCGCCCCCGCAAGATCGTCGGTGCGGCGCGGATCACGCAGCAGTTCGGGCCTGACACGAGGATCGCGGGGTGGTGCTGCCGGTAGCGTGACCGTGTGCTGCGCGGGCTGATCGTCGCCGGTCTCGTCGTCGCGTCGACCGCGGCCGCCGCGCCGCAGGCGCAGCAGTCGATCGTCGTCGGCCGCTCGGTTCGCGACCGGCCGATCGTCGCCTACGAGCGCGGCGACCGCGCGGCGGAGGCGACGCTCGTCGTAGGCGTGATCCACGGCACCGAGCCCGCCGGGCTGGCGGTGATCTCACGGCTGCGGCACATGCGGCTCCCGCCGCACGTCCACCTGTGGCTCGTGCCCACGCTCAACCCGGACGGCCTGGCGGCGGGCACGCGGCAGAACGCCCACGGCGTCGACCTCAACCGCAACTGGCCCACCGCCTGGAAGCCCAACGGCGTCGCCTGGGACGGCTACTACTCGGGTCCGCGGCCGCTGTCGGAGCCCGAGAACCGCGCGATGCGCGCCTTCATCCTGCATGTGAAGCCCGCGCTGACGATCTGGTACCACCAGCCGCTCGACGTCGTCTACGGCTCGGACCCCCACGTCGCGGTGCTGAGGCGCTACGCGCGCCTGAGCGGGCTGCCGTACCGCCGACTGACGGCGCCTCCCGGAGCGGCGACCCGCTGGGAGCGGCGGCGCTTCCCGCGCTCGCCGGCGTTCGTGGTCGAGTTCCCCGCCGGATACATCACCGCCGCGACCGCCCGGCGCAACGCGGGCGCCGTACTCGCGCTCGCGCAGGGACTTCGGGCGAGTCGCTGACCGTAGAGCAGGCATGAGACGCCTGGTCGTCCTTCTCGCCGTCCTCGCCGTTCCTGCCTCGCACGCGGCCCAGGGCCGGGACGAACTCGCGCTCGTCACGGCGGAGACGCAGAACCGCCTGCTCGTCGTCGACACGCGATCGGGGCGCGTCCTCCGCCGGCTGCCGGTACCGGCAGAGCCGCAGAACGTGGAGGCCTACGCCGGGCAGGCGGCGGTCGTGAGCAGCGCGGCGGGGGCGGTGACGCTCGTCGACCCGCGCACGTTGAAGATCCAGCGAGTCGTCCGCGGCTTCGTCTCGCCGCACATCGCGGCGTTCGCTCCCGGCGGCGACTACCTCTTCGTCACCGACGACGCGCGCGGGCAGCTCGCCGTGATACTCGGCCGCACGGTGTGGAAGGTGTTCGTCGGGTACGGCGCCCACCACCTTTCGTTCCGGCCCGACCAGGGACAGCTCTGGATTGCGCTCGGTGAGCGCGCCCGCTCGATCGCAGTCGTTGATACGCGCCGGCCGCTGCGGCCGAGGCTCGTCGGGCACGTCGACCCTCAAGGGCTCGCTCATGACCTGGCTTTCACGCCGGACAACCGGTTCGTCTGGGTGACCTACGACGACCGTCCGTACCTGCGCGTCTTCGACGCGCGGACGAGGCGCCCGGTCGCAAGGCTGTACACGGGGCCGCCTCCTGCGCACGTGCGCTTCGACGACGCATCCGGCCTCGGGGCCTACTCGCACTACGCCTACGTGACCAGCGGGAACTCCTCGTCGCTGCGGATCTTCGACTGGCGGGAACGGCGGCTTGTCCGGCTCGTGCGGACGAGACCCGGCGCCTACAACCTCGCGGTCGACCGCGGCCTGGTTGCCACCTCCTCGCTGACGCAGGGGACGTTGACGCTCGTGCGCGGCGGCCGCCGCGTACTCAGCGAACGGGTCGCGCCCGCGGCGAGGGACGTCGCTCTGGTGCCGTAAGCTCGACACGTGCTGGCGGTAGGCGAGCAGTTCCCCGACGCGCGGGTCTGGATGGGGCCGCAGGAGCCGGTCTCGCTGCGCGAGCTCGCGGCCGAGAAGCCGCTGCTGCTGCTCTTCTACCTCTTCGACTGGTCGTCGACCTGAACGAACGAGATGGAGCTCCTGCGTGACAGGAGCTCGGAGTTCGAGGCGGCGGGCGTGCAGGCGGCGGCGATCTCGCGCGACTCTCCCTGGACGCACATCGCCTGGATGCAGGCGCTCGACCTGAACTTCCCGCTGCTCTCCGACTGGAACGCCGAGGCCGTGCGGGCGTTCGGCGTCGCGCACGACTTCCGCGGCTTCAGGGACGTCGCCGAGCGGACGGCCTTCCTGCTCGACCGGAGCGGTACGGTCCGCGGCGCATGGCGGTACGAGGCGGCAGAGGTGCCGGACTTCGACGAGCTGCTCTCGGCCGCCCGGGCCTTGTAGCGCTCCTCGTCGCGCTCTACCTCGGCGCGGGGGTGCTCGCGATGGCGCCGCAGCTCGGCGACGCGGGCTCGCGCTTCCTCGCGCGCGGGACCCCGGTTCCCGGCGAGGCGGCCGCGGGCGACCACCTGCAGGCCGAGTACCACCTCTGGCTCGTCGGCCACCAGCTCTCGCGGGGCGCCGCGCCGTGGCGCGACCCGTACACCTTCCGGCCCGAGAGCCCGCCGCGCTGGAACTTCGGCGGCTGGCCGTTCGGGCTCCCGTTCTGGCCCCTCGCGGCGCTGTTCGGGCCGGTGCTCGGCTGGAACCTGTTCCTGCTGCTGACCTACCTCGCGGCCGGCTCGTGCGCCTACCTCTGGCTGCGGGAGCTGCGCCTGACGGTGGGCGCCGCGGCGGTGGGCGGCCTGGTGTTCGCGCTGGAGCCGTACCGCGTCGCGCAGAGCGCGGGCCACCTGCGCGGGCCGGTCTCCGCGCTGCTGCCGCTCGCGCTGTGGGCCTTCGAGCGCTATCGGCGCGGGTCGCGGTGGTGGCTCGCCGTCGCCGCGGCGGCCCTCGCGTCGATCCCGTTCTCGGACGTCCACCTGGCGCTCGGGGCGATCCCGTTCTTCCTGCTCTACGCGCTGCTGCGCGGGGGACGGGCCGGCGCCGTCGCGGCGACGCTGCCCGCGGTGGGGGCCGCGCTCGTGGTCGGGCACTTCTCCACGAGCGGCATCGGGGCCGGCGGGCGATCGCTGCGCGAGGTGGCGCACTACTCGGCGACCGGGCTCGACCTCGTGACGCGGCACCCGCGGCACGGGCTCGAGAGCTTCGTCTTCCTCGGCTGGCTGACGCCGCTGCTCGCGCTCGCCGGGTTGGCCGTGCTGCTGGTCGGGCGCCGCTACGGCCTGGCGGCCGCTCTCGCGGTGGGTGCGGGGGTGCCGATCCTGCTCGCGCTCGGGACGCACTTCCCGCTCTACGAGCCGCTCTGGCACCACTTCCCGCCCCTGCGCTATCCGCGGGTGCCGGAGCGCCAGATGCCGGTCGCCTGCCTCTGCCTCGCCGCTCTGGCCGCCGTCGCGGTGGCCCGGATCGCGCGCTCGTTCCCGAAGCTAGTAACAGTCTGTTACTTGCTCGCGGTCGTGGCGCTCGCCCTCGACCTGCGCGTGTGGGTCTACCAGGCGGCGGCCGCCGATCGCGGGAACCGCGCTTACGAGGCGCTGCACGGCGCGCCGGCCGGCCGCCTGCTGGAGCTGCCCGTGCTCCATCCGAACGTGCATCTCGGGAGCGTCTACCTCTGGTACGACCAGGTGGCGAGGCGCGAGCGGCCGGGCGGCTACTCGACGATCGCGCCGAGGAGCGCCGCGCGGCTGGCGCTGCGCCTCTCGGAGCTCAACTGCGGCGACTGGCGCCGCGACGACGACGCGCTCCTGCGCCGCCTCGGCGTCCGTTACGTCGCCTTCCACCGCGGCCTCGCCGGCGACACCGGCTGGTTCGCCTGGCGCGAGCTCCGCCGCCACGGCTTCGGGCAGCTGGCCCGCGACGGCGCGATCACGATGCTCGAGCGAGGCCGCGCCGGCGGCAGCCCGCCGGTTCCGGAGCCCACGCGCCGCGTCGTCTTCTGCGAGGGCTGGGACGGCAGCTCGCCGCGCTACAGCCACGCGGCGTTGTGGGCGCGCGGCCGGACGCCCCTCCTGCTGACCTCGCGCAGCCCGGTCTCGACGAGCATCTCGGTCGACGGCGACCCGGTCGTCTCGCGACGGATCACGCGACCGACCCTGCTGCAGGTCGGCGGTCCCGGCTGGCACCTGATCGGCGTCGACGTCCGCGGCGCCGCCGCCGGGCTCCGCGTCACGACGCGCTGAACGCGTACCGCCAGAACTCGCGCATCAGGGGCGGCGGCGTCGGCCCCGCCATCTGGAGCTGCGTGAGGAGGATCCCCACGGTGCCGGTTGCCGGCTCGACGTGGGCGGTCGTGCCCGTGCCGCCGACCCAGCCGTAGCGCCCGTCGGCCGCCACGGCGCCGCCGAAGCCCCAGCCCGCTCCCTCGAGGAACAGCGTCGAGTCGTCCCGCTGCTCCGGCGTGAGGTGGTCGGTCGTCATCAGGCGCACGGACTCGCGCGAGAGCAGGCCGCCGCCTCCGTCAAGCGGCATCCGGCCGAACCGGTGCAAGTCGGCGAGCGTCGAGACCAGGCCGCCGGCGCCGGACGGGAACATCGGCGGCGCGGTCCAGAGCCCCTCGCCGACGGCGACCGGGCCCGAGGCGTGGTACGGCGGCAGCCGGTCCTGCTTCTCCGCGGGCACGTGGAACCCCGTGTCGGTCATCCCGAGCGGCTCGAAGAGGCGTTCCGCGAGGAAGTCCGGGAGCCGTCGGCCGGAGATCCGCGCGATCAGCACGCCCTGGATGTCGGAGCAGGTGTTGTAGAGCCACGCCTCGCCCGGCTGGCGGAGCATCGGCACCTCGGCGAGCGTCGTGAGCCACTCGTCCGGAGTCAGCTGCGGCCCGAAGACCGGCAGCCGCTGCATCAGCTCGGTGACGGCCGGAAGCGAGAAGTCGGACGGGTAGCCCCAGCCGGCCCGGGAGGTGAGCACGTCCTCGACGGTGACCGGCCGCGCAGCGGGCACGGTGTCGTCGAGCGGGCTCTCGGGCGTGCGCACGACCTGCGGCGAGGCCAGCTCGGGGAGCCAGCGCGAGACCGGGTCGCCGAGCCCGACGAGCCCCTCGTCGACGAGCAGCATCAGGCCAGCCGCGGTGATCGGCTTCGTGACCGAGGCGACCCGGGCGATCGAGCCGGGCTCCACGTCTCCGGCGGCGGCGATCTCCACCTCGCCGTCGCGGTCGACGAGCGCGGCGGCGCCCGGCACCTCGCCGCGCGCGACGGCCGCGTCGAGCAGCTCCTGGAGAGTGGTCATCGCCGGTATCGACGAGGTCGCGGGCGAGAACTCATCGCCCGGCTACATGCCCATCGCGTGGTAGCCGGCGTCGACGTAGAGCGTCGTGGCCGTGACGTTGCGCGCCTCCTCCGAGAGCAGGTACGCCCCCGCCGAGCCCACGTCGTCGGCGTCGATCGGGCGGTGCAGCGGCGAGCGCTCCTCGACGATCGACTCCATCGTCGGGAACCCCGCGATCGAGCGCGCGGCCAGCGTGCGCACCGGCCCCGCCGAGATCGCGTTCACGCGGATGTTCTTCTTGCCGAGGTCCCAGGCGAGGTAGCGCAGGGACGAGTCGAGGGTCGCCTTCGCCACGCCCATCACGTTGTAGTGCGGCACGGCGCGCTCGCCGCCGAGGTAGGTCATCGTCAGGATCGAGCCGCCGCCCGCGGCCTCCATCAGCGGCTCGGCCAGCCGCGCGCAGGCGACGAGCGAGTAGGCCGAGACGTCCAGCGCCATCCAGAAGCGGTCGCGCGGGGTGTCCGTGAAGCGGCCCTCCAGGTCCTCGGCGGCCGCGAAGGCGACCGAGTGCACGAGCAGGTCGAGCTGCCCGCCGAACGCCTCCCCCACCTCGCCGAAGACGCGCCCGAGGTCGTCGTCGGAGCGCACGTCGCACGCCGTGACTAGCGGCGCGTCCACGGAGCCGGCGAGCTCGCGCACGCCCTTCTCGATCCGCTCGCCCTGGTAGGTGAAGGCGAGCGAGGCGCCGCCCTCGGCGAGCTGTCGTGCGATCGCCCACGCGATCGAGCGGCGGTTCGCCACGCCGAGCACGAGACCGCGCCTTCCGTCGAATCTGCCCGCCACGAAGCGCGAGTCTACGGCCTCCGAAATCTCCGCTACTGTCCTAGCTCTTGCGCCGCCACCTCCTTCTCCCGCTCGCGGCGCTGCTCGTCCTCGCCACCGCCGCCACCGCGTCCGCGTCGCTGGGGCCGATCCGCCTGCCGAAGCGTGGCGAGATCACGCTGCCGCGGGTGCGCCACGGCGTCCTCAAGATCCCGCGCGGCCAGCGGCAGGGTCGCGTGACCGTCCTCGTCGGCCTGCGGCTGCCGCCGCTCGCGCAGCGCTACGGCCCGGGCCTCCTCGCGTTCGGGCCGCGCAAGAAGCTGGACGTCGCGAGCTCGGCCTCGCGCGCCTACCTCGCCCGGCTCGCCCGCGCCCAGGCCGCCGCCGCCCGCGCGATCCGCCGCGCCGTCCCGGGCGCGCGGATCTCCTACCACTACCGCACGGTCCTCGACGCCCTCGCGGTGGGCCTGCGCTACCGCGACCTGCCGAGGCTGCTGCGCGTGCGGGCCGTGCGCAAGGTCTACCCGAGCGCGCGCTACCACCTGGACATGAACAAGAGCCCGTCGGTGATCCGCGCCGACACGTTCTGGGCGAGCACGGGCGGACGCGGCCAGGGGGTCAAGATCGGCGTCGTCGACGACGGGGTCGACCAGTCAAACCCGTTCTTCGACGCGACCGGGTTCTCGTACCCGCCCGGCTTTCCCAAGGGCGGGCGCAAGTGGACGACGCCGAAGGTGATCGTCGCCCGCGCGTTCCCCGGCCCGGGCTCGGGGCGGCAGGGCCATCTCGCGCTCTGGCGGCCGGGCTCCTTCCACGGCACCCACGTCGCAGGGATCGCGGCGGGCGACGCGGGCACAGTCGTCGGCCCCGGCCCGGACCACCCGGCGACGAGCGGCCTCTCCGGGATCGCACCGCGCGCCCAAATCGGGAACTACCGCGTCTTCAACGTGCCGGTGCCGACCGGCGGCCTCGACGCATTCACGCCGGAGATCGTGCTCGCCTTCGAGGCGGCCGTGAACGACGGCATGGACGTGATCAACTTCTCCGGCGGCGGCCCCGAGATCGACCCGGCCAGCGACGCGCTCGTCGACGCGCTGCAGAACGTCGCCGCGGCGGGCGTCGTGCCGGTCATCTCCGCCGGGAACGACCGCGACGACTTCGGCCTCGGCTCGGTCGGCTCGCCCAGCAACGCGCCCGCCGCGATCTCCGTCGCCGCGACCTCGAACCTGCACGTCTTCGGCTCCGAGCTCCAGGTCACCGGCTCGGGCGCGCCCGCCGGCCTGCAGCACGTCCCGTTCGCCTACAACGTCACCGTCCGGAACTCGTGGATCGCAGGCCAGACGCTCGTCGACGTCGGCACGATCTCAGGCAGCAACGGCCAGCCGGTCGAGCGACACGTCTGCTCGCCGCCCGGCTTCGACCCCAACGACGGACGGTTCTCGACGCTGCCGTCCGGATCGCTGCAGGGCCTGGTCGCGCTCGTCTCCCGCGGCGGCTGCACGTTCGACTCGAAGGTCGAGCGCGTGCGCCGGGCCGGCGCAAGCGGGATCGTGCTCGTCGACAACCGCTCCGGCGAGGCGAACTTCGTCCCGGTCGCGCTCGCGCTCCCCGGCGGGATGATCTCCGACCTGGACGGCGCGAACCTGCGCGCGTACCTCGCCGCGCACGGCGGCCGCACGACCTTCCGGGCGACCGCCGTCAGCGACCCGCGCGAGATCCAGACCGGGCGCAGCGGGATCATCACGAGCTTCTCGTCGGGCGGCCCGACGAACTTCGACCACCTGCTCAAGCCCGACGTGGCGGCGCCGGGCGGGCAGATCCTCTCCTCCACGCTGCGCGAGTTCGCCGGCGCCCCGTTCGCCGTCTTCGACGGGACGAGCATGGCCGCGCCGCACGTCTCGGGCGCGGTGGCGCTGCTCCTGCAGCAGCACCCGGGCTGGTCGCCGCAGCAGGTGAAGTCGGCGCTGATGACCACCGCCGCGCCGGCCTGGGGCGACACCGCGCGCACGAAGGAGGCCTCGGTGCTGCTCGAGGGCGGCGGACTGATCGACATCGCCGCGGCGAACAGCCCGAAGCTCTTCGCCGAGCCCTCGTCGCTCTCGTTCGGCTTCCTGACCACCGACACGGGGCCGGCGCGCAAGGCGCTGCTGCTCTCGCTCACCGACGCCGGCGGTGGCGGCGGCGCCTGGAGCGTCGACGTCGAGCCGCAGTCGGCGAGCGCGGGCGCGACCGTCGGCCCGGCGACCTCGTCGGTCACGCTCGCCCCCGGCGGCACCGTCGACCTGCCGATCGTCGCCACGGCCTCGCACGGCGCGCCGAGCGGCGACGACTACGGCTTCGTCGTGCTGCGCCGCGGGGCCGACCGCGTGCGCGTCCCGTACTACTTCTCCGTCCAGCTCCCGCAGATCGGCCGGGCGCCGCGCGACACGATCCGGGCGTACCAGCTCGGGGACACGAGCACGGGCGCGAGCTACGTCAGCCGGTACCGCTTCCCGACCGAGCCGTTCGGGCCGCCGGCGTCCTACGTCGGCAAGCCGTTCGACGAGGACGGCGCCGAGCAGGTCTACACGGTGCGGGTGAGCGAGCACGTCGCGAACGCGGGCGCGGCGATCGTCGCCGCCGAGCCGAACACGCTGATCGAGCCGTGGTTCCTCGGCTCCCTGAACGAGGACGACGTGCAGGGCTACCAGGGCACGCCGGTGAACGTGAACGGTCTCACCTTCGAGTACCAGTTCGACAACGGCGCCGCCGCGCTCGACTTCCCGCGAGAGGGCCGCTACTTCCTCGCGGTCGACTCGCGCGCCGACCCCTACACCGACCAGCCGCTGAGAGGCCGGTACGTGCTGCACTCGTGGCAGAACGACGTCACGCCGCCGCGCTTCAGATTCCTGACCAGGGTCGTCTCGCCGGGCCGGCCGCTGCTCGCGGGGATCGTGAGCGACCGCGGCGCCGGCGTCGACCCGCTCTCGCTCGTGATCGGCTACAAGCAGACGCTCCTGCTCGCCGCGCTGTACGACCCGGGGTCGGGCCTCGTGCTCTGGGCGCTCGACGGCGCCCCGAGGATCGGGCTCGGGCGGACACCCCTGGTCGCGATCGCCTCCGACTACCAGGAGTCGAAGAACATCGACCAGGCCGGCAACCTGCTCCCGAACAGCGCCTTCCGCTCGATCCGGCTGCGCGCGGTCGCGCGACCGACGGTGAACTGGCTCCTGCCGCAGCCCCGCGCGTGTGTCGGGCGCGTCGAGCCGCTGTTCGCGACCGCCGGCTCGACCCGCGGTGTCCGCAAGGTGACCTTCTACGACGGCAAGCGCCGGATCGCGACGGTGAGGCGCGGCCTCGAGGGCCTCTACCAGACGCCCTGGCGGACGCGGACGGCGAAGCGAGGCCGCCACGTGCTGCGCGCGGTCGCGACCGACCGGCGCGGCCGGACCGCCTCCGCGCGCCGGCTCGTCCGCGTGTGCCGGTAGCCGTCGTCACGGGCGGCTCCAGCGGGATCGGGGCCGCGGTGGCGCGGGCGCTGCGCCGCCGGGGCTGGGAGTGCGTGCTCCTCGCGCGCGGCGAGGAGCGGCTGCGGCCGCTCGCCGAGGAGGTGGGTGCGGAGTGGGAGCTCTGCGACGTCGGCGACCGCGGGGCGGTCGACAGGACCGCGGCGGCGGTCGTCGAGCGGCACCCGCGGATCTCGCTGCTCGTGAACAACGCCGGCGTCCCCGGCCGCGGCACCTTCCTGCGGGCCTCCATCGACCGGATCGAGGAGGTCACGCGCACGAACTACCTCGGCGGCGTGTGGTGCCTGCGGGCGTTTCTGCCCGCCCTCGAGGCCGCGGCGCCCTCGGACGTCGTGAACGTCGTCTCGGTCGCGGGCACCGTGGCCACGGGCGCAGGCGGCCCCTACACCGCCTCGAAGCACGCGCAGCTTGCCTTCTCGCGCTCCACGACAGCCGAGCTGCGGCCGCGCGGCGTCCGCGTGCACACCATCCTTCCGGGCTTCGTGGAGACCGAAGGCTTCCCGCAGCGCAAGCGCTTCGGGCCGGCGCTCTCGACGCTCGTCGTGGAGCCGGAGCTGATCGCCGAGCGGGTGCTCATGGCCGTCGAGCGGGACCGCCGCGAGGTGTTCGTGCCGCGCTGGTACCGGGTCGCCCCGCTGGCGCAGGGGCTCGCCCCGAAGCTCGTCGCGCGGCTCGCTTCCCGGGGCGTCCGGCCCGCAGGTGACTAGGATGCCCACATCGCCGACGAGCTCACCGCCGCTGAAGTCGCACCGGTCGCAGAGTTCCGCGCCGCGTTGCGCAGGTTCCTGCGCACCTCCGAGCGCAACGCTCGCGGCGCGGGCCTGACGCCGCAGCGCTACCTCCTGCTGCTGATGATCAAGGGGGCGGAGGACCACAGCGAGCAGTCGACCGTGACCGAGCTCGCGCAGCGGCTCCAGCTCGCGCAGAGCACCGTGACCGAGCTCGTCAGCCGTGCCGAGGAGGTCGGCCTCGTGGAGCGCGAGCGCTCGACCGTGGACGGGCGGATCGCCCTCCTGCGCCTCACCGCCGAGGGCGAGCGGCGGCTGGCGGAGTCGTTCACGAGCAACGAGCGCGAACGGCAGGCCCTGCGCGAGGCGTTCGCGCACCTCGAGACCGGCGTGCTCTCGGGCTCCTAGCTCAGCGCGCCCAGGATCTCGCCGGTCTCCGGATAGCGGCCCTGCTCGTGCTTCGAGAAGACGAGCCGCCCCTCGACGACGACGTCGAACTGCCCCGAGGTCCCCGGCGTGATCGTGGCGTCGTGCCCTTCACGCTCCAGCTCGGCCGCGAGACTCGCGGCCCGTTCGTCGTAGCCGGTTCAGGTGGGGCAGTAGAGGATCTCGACGTGCACGTCGCGCGATCGTAGCGACTGCCCAGACGCGATCAGCGCTTCTCGAGCAGGTACCAGCCGATGTCGGCCGCGTAGCCGGGCGGCGCGATCGCCCGCGCGCGTTCGCGCTCCTCGCCCTCGCAGCCGGCCAGGTCGAGGTAGCTGTCGAGGTCGCGCGGCTCGCGCTCGTACTCGGCCCGCAGGAGCACGAGGTTGTTCGACTCGAACAGCCCACGCAGGTCGACGTCCGCGAGCGTCCGCGTGTGCGAGGGGTCGCGGGTGTGCTCGAAGCGGTTCAGCTCGGCCGCCGCGAGCGGGTCGACCGGGGCGATCTGATCGACGACGAGCAGCCTGCCCCGGGCCCGCGTCACGCGTACGAGCTCCGCGACCGCCAGCTCCGGGCGCGCGATGTGGTGGAGCGTCCTGAGCGTGCAGGCGAGATCGAACTCGCCGTAGCCGAACGGCAGCTTGGTCGCGTCCCCCTCCACGAACGTGACGTTCGGGAAGCGCTCCGTCCGGGTCCGCGCCTTGTCCAGCAGCTCGGGAACGACGTCGACTCCCACCACCTCGCGCACGTGCGGGGCCAGCGCGAAGGCGAGGGCGCCGGTGCCGCTGCCCGAGTCGAGCACGCGCTCGTCCTCACCCGGGGCGACGAAGCGCACGACCCTGGCCTCGAGCTCGGCCGCCCGCGCGTCCTGGAGCGCGGCCATGCGCTCAGCCGTCTTGCGAAACCGCTCCTGCGTGGCGTCGTGCATAGTCGAGGGCCTCCTCCTTCGTCTCGATCGTACCCGCGGCCCGCTCCTCCTCGATCTCCGCGAGCAGGCGGCCGATCTCCGGACCGGGCGGCAGCCCGAGCTCGTCGCCTCGCAGCAGCGGCTCGGCGGGCTCGCGGCGGCGGGCCTTCTCCACCGTCTCGCGAAGCTCGGACGCGCCGACGAAGGCGAGCGCCTCGAGCGCCCATGGCTCGGTCGCGCGACGGAAGCGGTGGATCGAGCGCGCGTCCGGCTCGGGCCGCTCCGCCCGCAGCAGCGCGGACGCGAGCTTGCGCAGCTCGTTCGAGACCGGAAAGCGGCGCAGCCCCTCGCCGAAGGCGGCCACCAGCCGGTAGCCGGGCGAGTCCCAGCGGTCGAGCCGCTCGTCGAGCCGGCCGCCGAGCGGCTGCAGCAGCCCGAGCTCGTCGAGCCGGCGGTAGCCTCGCGGCGAGAGGCGCCGGAGCTCGGCCACGATCCGCTCGCCGGCGGGCCGCACGACGAGCGCAGCATCGCGGCGGATCAGCTTCTCGGTCTCGGGGACGATGCGGAAGTCGAGCTCGTCCTCGAGCCGCACCGCCCGCAGCAGGCGCAGCGGGTCGTCCCGGAAGACGCTTTCTCCGACGGCGCGAATCCGGCCGGCCGCTAGATCCCCGAAACCGTTGTGGGGGTCGATGAGGTCGTCACGGCCCACACGCTCCGCGACCGCGTTGATGGTGAAGTCCCGGGTCGCGAGGTCGTCCTCGATCGACCCCGGGAGCGGCGTGAAGTCGACGGTCCGGCCGTCCTTCAACGCAACCCGCCAGGCGCCGTGACGCTCGGACAGCGGAAATGGAGCGCCGCCGACGCGCCTGGCCAGCTTGCGCGCCGCTTGCTCGGGACCGCGGATCGCGACGTCGATGTCGAGCAGCGGCCGCTCGAGGGACTGGTCGCGGACCGCGCCGCCCACCACCCACGCCTCCTCGCCCGCTAAGAGCTCTTCCACGAGCTCACGCACGCTACGCGTTCCGGTATCACGCGCAGGCATCGGCCGCTCCGCTTCACCTCGCTCGTCCGCGCCTTCACGCATCGAGCACCGTTCTCCGCGAGCGCCGCGGGTCGGAGCTGATCCCGCAGGTCACCTCGTAGTTGATCGTCTCCGCCACCCGCGCGTGGGCCTCGGCCAGGACACCGTGGCCCAGGATCGTCACCGGCGCACCGACCGGCTCCTCGCGGTCGAGCTCGACCGCGAAGGCGTCCATCGAGACGACGCCGACGACGCGCCGCGGCTCGCCGCCGACCCGCACCTCGGTGCCGGTCAGGTCGCGCCGGAAGCCGTCCGCGTAGCCGACCGGCACGATCCCGATCCACGTCGGCCGCTCGGCCACGAAGCGCCGCCCGTAGCCGGTGCTCTGCCCCACCTCCAGCCGCTTCACCTGCGCGAGGTGGCTGCGCCACGACAGGGCGGGCTCGAGGCCGTCCGCGGCCGGGTCCTCGCCGAAGGGCGAGAGGCCGTAGAGGGCGACCCCGCAGCGCGCGGCGTCGAAGCGCGACGACGGCAGCCGCAGCGCGCCGGCGCTGTTCGCGATGTGCCGCATCAGGCCGGGGTACGGCTCGGTGGCACGGCGGAAGCGCTCGACCTGCTCCTCCGCGAACGCCGGGTCGGAGTCGGCCGTCGCGAGGTGCGACATCAGGCCGACGACCTCTCCGGAGGGCGGCTCCCGCAGCTCCGACAGGCCCCACCGTCCCATCCCGGTATCGAGCTTCAGGTGGACGCGCACGCCCTCCGGGATCGCCTCGTCCCAGACGGCGAGCTCGAGCCGGGCCTCGCGGACCTCCGCGATCTCGCGGTTCGACGCGGTCGGGCCCATGACGAGGATGCGCGCCAGCGAGAACTCCTCGCGCAGCTCGAGCGCCTCGGGGACCGTCGCCACGCAGAGGGCGCCGGCGCCCTCGTCGAGCACCGCGGCCGCCACGTCGATCGCGCCGTGGCCGTAGCCGTTCGCCTTCACGACCGCCCACAGCTGCGCCCCCTCGAGCGCGCGCAAGAGCGTCCTGGCGTTGCGCCGCACGGCGCCGAGGTCGACGGTCAGCTCAGACCGGTGCATCGAGCACCAGCGGCAGCGCGGCCGCCACGTCACTCGCCACCGCGCCCGACTGCGGGATCGTGCGCGAGGCGAGCTGCTGCGCCGCTGCCGCCGCTGCCGCGGCGAGCCGTGCCTCGACCCCCTTGGCGAGGAACGCCGCGAGGATCCCAGTGAGCACGTCGCCGCTCCCGGCCGTCGCGAGCGCAGGCGTCCCCAGCGAGACGACGAGCACGCCCTCCTCCGGCGCGGCCACGAGCGTGTCCGGGCCCTTCAGCAGGCAGACGCAGCCGAACATCTCGGCCCCGCGCCGGACCGCCTCGAGGCGGTGCGCGGCGACCCACGCCGACTGGACGCCGAGCAGGTGCGCGAGCTCGCCTTCGTGCGGCGTGAGCACGGTCGGCGCCCGCCGCTCGACGGGCTCGAGCCCGTGCAGGCCGTCCGCGTCGACCACGGCCGGCCGGTCGAGTTCCTCGAGCAGCCGGCGCACCACCTCGCGCGGGCCCTCGCCGCGCCCGAGCCCGGGCCCGAGCGCGAGCGCGCCCGCCTTCGAGGCGAACTCGGCAATCGGCTCGATCGCCCGGGGCGAGATCGTCCCGCCCTCCTCGGGACACGGCAACTTCACCGCCTCCAGCAGGCGCTGCTCGAAGACCGGCAGCGTCGAGTCGGGCACGGCGACCGCGACGTAGCCCGCGTCGGCGCGGAAGGCGGCCTCGGCGGCGAGGCAGGGCGCCCCCGTGAGGCCGCGGGAGCCGCCGACCACGAGGACGGTGCCCGCCGTGTACTTGTTCTGCTCGGTGCTGCGGCGCGGGATCTCGCCCAGGATCGCCGGCGTCACCAGGCGGTGCTCGGTCTCGCGGCGCTCGAGGCCGATGTCGGCGACCACGACCTCCCCCGCGCGGAACCGCCCCGGCGCGACCTCGAGCCCGACCTTGGGGCCGTGCATCGTCACGGTCACGGCGGCCCTCACGCACGCGCCCGCGATCTCGCCTGTCGAGGCATCGACGCCCGAGGGGAGGTCGACGGCCAGGATCGGCTTGCCGGAGCCGTTCATGGCCGCGATCGCGCGCGCCGCGTCCTCGCGGGGCTGGCCGTGGAAGCCGGTGCCGAAGAGCGCGTCGATCACGACGTCGGCCTCCTCGACCGGCGCCTCCTCGGAGGTGCGCGCGGCCTTGCCCGCGGCCTGGAGGACGTCGAGCGCGATCCGCCCGTCCCCGCCGTTCGCGCCGCCCCCGCAGACGGCGACGAACCGCTGCGCGTCCGGGAAGCGCACCATCGCCTCCTCCGCGACCGCCCGGCCCGCGCGCGCCATCAGCTCGCCCACGTCGTGGCCGGCCTCGGCGGCCTTCATCTCGTCGGCGCTGTACAGGGGCTCAAACATCGGTGACGACGCAGACCGCCTGCGCGAGGTGTCGCGAGTGCGTCATCGAGAGCTCGATCCGCTCCGCGCCCATGCGCTCGGCCCACGCCTTCGTCCGACCGCTCAGGGTCACGCCCGGCTTGGGGCGGCCGGCGATCTCGATCTCCCGCCAGGTGAAGTGGACGCCTGAGCCGAGGGCCTTGCCGACCGCCTCCTTGCCCGCGAAGCGCGCCGCGTAGTGCTGCGGCGGGTTCGGCCTGGAGTCGCAGTACGCCCGCTCGGCCTCGGTGAAGCAGCGCTCGCGGAACCCCGGCCGCTCGAGCGCGCGGGCGATGCGCGGGATCTCGATCAGATCGACGCCGACTCGCATCGGCGGAAGCCTACGTCGCCGTCTCTATCCAGCCGGGGAGGGCGGCGATCGAGGTGAGGATTCCATCGGGCTGGACGCGCGCCGCCTCGGCCGCGTCCGGCCGGAACTTGCCCGTGCGGACGAGCACGGTCCGCAGCCCGCAGGCGGCAGCGCCCGCGATGTCGGCCTCGATGTCGTCGCCGACCATCCAGGTCAGCTCGGGATCGGAGTCGAGCGCGTCGAGGGCGGCCTGGAAGTAGGCGGGGCTGGGCTTGCCGAGAACCGTCGCCTCCGTCTCGGCGGCGTACTCGAGGCCGGCGACGAAGGCGCCCCCGTCGAGCAGCGGCCCGCGCGCGGTCTGCCACCAGCGGTTCTTGTGCAGGCAGTAGAGCTCGGCGCCCGCCTGCAGCTCGGCGAAGGCCCGGGCGAGGTTCATGTAGCTGAAGACCTGGTTCGTCTCGAAGGTCTCGTCGGCGCCGCCGATCAGCACCGCGTCTGCGCCCTCGCCGACGAGCTCGATCCCCTCGACGAGGTCCTCGACGATGTCGGGCATCGTCAGCGCGAGCACGCGCTTTCCCTTCAGCGCGTGCGCGGCCGCCGCGGGCGTCGTCTGCAGCTCGCGGTCCTCGAGCTCGATGCCGAAGCCGCGGATCTGCTCGGCCAGCCGCCGCCGGGAGTGGGTCGTGTTGTTGGTGACGAAGCGGAGCCTGTGGCCGTTCTCGCGCAGGCGCTCCACCGCCTCGGCTCCGCCCGCGATGGGCGCGCCGGAGACGTGGAGGACGCCGTCGACGTCCAGGAGGATGCCCGCCATCGCGGGCGGGAGTCTACGGCGCGTCCCGGGCGACGTAGGCTGCGTGCCTCGATTCGCCGGCGGCGGCGATCATGCGGCTCGGGTCGACCCCTGCGATCCGGCGCACCTCGACGACGAGGCTCGCGCCGGCCTCCCCGCCGAGCCGGTCCCGGCACGTCGGCCGCGCGCCCGTCCCGAGGACGAGCGTGCTCGGCGGGAGCGGCTTCGCGAACCATTGCCCGTAGTAGACGGTGCCTTGCCAGACGAGGCGCGAGGCGCAGGAGGTGCCGAAGGAGCCCGGCTGCGAGCCGGACGAGCAGCCGGCGGCCAGGAGCGCGAGTGAGGCGAGCGTCACAATCCGCCTCATGGCGGAGGAGCCTATTCGCGTGACGCGGTCGGTCTCGATCCCGCGCTCGGAGGTGGAGCTGCGCTTCTCGCGCTCCAGCGGCCCGGGCGGCCAGCACGCGCAGAAGACCGACACGCGTGTGGAGGCCGCCTTCGACGTCGAAGCCTCGGCCGCGCTCTCGGAGGCGCAGAAACGGCGCGTCATCTCGCGCGTCGGCCCGGTCGTGCGCGCGGTCGCGCAGGACGAGCGCAGCCAGTGGCGCAACCGCGAGCTCGCGCTGGAGCGCCTGGCGGACGCGCTGCGCGAAGCCCTGCGCGTGGAGCGCCCGCGCCGGCCGACGAAACCGACGAAGGCGGCGGTCGAGCGGCGCCTGGAGCAGAAGCGCCACCGCGGCGACGTCAAGCGGCTACGGCGTCCTCCCGACTAGCGGCGGTCACACTTCCGTCACTGTGTCTGACACCGGCCCCGAAGCACGAACGCGCTGGTCATCGCGAGGTTGTGAGCGTCCGTGACGGTTGGTCGCGGTGTCGGGCACCGTTTCAGCCGGCACCGTTTCAGCCGTGCTCGGCCCGGCTGAGGAACCCGCGCACGAACTCGAGCGTCCGTTCCGGCTCCTCGGCCTGCGCCATGTGCGAGCTCTGCTCCAGCACCACGAACTCCGAGCCGGGGATGGCGCGGTGCGCGACCTCGACGGTCGCCGGCGTCACCTCGTCGAAGCGGCCGCA
>DATIFC010000182.1:0-2641 GCA_035455445.1 Gaiellaceae bacterium
CGTCGAGCTGCTCTTCACGTCAGACCCGGAGCCCGTCGTCGGCTGTGGTCTCTCGGTTCCCTACTCGGACACCGGGACCGAGGTCGTCCTGGCCAAGAAGCCGACCACGCAGTCCCTCACGAGTGCCGTCGGGGAGGCGACGCCGTGACGCTCAGCGGGGGCGTGAACACGGTTGCCGTGGATTGCTCGTCGAGCGACAACCAGACCTCCGCGCACCTTGCCAACCTCGCGCTCGTGAAGGTGGACGCCCTCAACTGACGACAGACGGGTTCAGCAGCAGTCGCAGCCTTCGCCGCGCCAGGTCTCGACGCCCTCGCGCGCGGCGACGGCCGCGATCACGAGCGCAGCGGCCGGGTCGGCCCACCACCAGCCGGCGAGCGCGTTGGCGAGCAGGCCGACCAGCAGTGCGACGGAGAGGTAGGCGCAGATCATGTTCTGGCTCGCCTCGCTCACCGTTGCGGACGAGCTCAGCTTCCGGCCCACGTTCCGCTTTGCCCGGGCGAGCAGCGGCATCGTCGGTGCGGTGACGGCAGCGAGCCCGATCCCGACCCAGCTCACCTCGGGGTGGTGCGATCCGAGCAGGTCGCGGGTCGCCTCGACGCCGATGTAGACGACCAGGATCGCGTAGCTCGCGGCGATCAGCTGCTGCGCTCGGCGCTCGGCGAGCGGGGAGGCGCCACGGCCGCCGCTGAAGAGCCAGACGATCACCCCGCCGGCGAGCGCCTCGATCACGCTGTCGATGCCGAAGCCGATCAGCGCAACCGAGCCGGCGACGATTCCGGCGCCGACCGCGATCGCAAACTCGATCAGGTGCCAGGCGTTGCCGCCCCACGCGAGGAGTCTGGCGCGCCGCTCGAGCGCAGCCCGCTCGCGCGGGGGCGTCACCGGCAGCTGCCGCTGGAGCTCGACGGTGCTCACGTCGACACCGGCTCGGGGGCGAGGGTGTCGAGCAGCGCAGCGCCACGCTCGGTCAGCGAGTAGAGCGCCATCTTGCCGTCGCGCCGGTACTCGGCCAGTCCGGCGCCGCGCAGCGCGCGCAGGTGGTGGGAGACGAGGTTCTCGGCCCGCTCGGCGATCCAGGCGAGGTCGCACACGCAGAGCTCGCCGCCGTCGCGCAGGGCGAGCGCGAGCGCCAGGCGGGTCGGGTCCCCCAGGGCGCGGAAGCCCGAGGCGAGCGCACGGGCCTCCTCCCCGGAGGGGCGTGCGGCACGGATCGCCTCCGCCTTGGGCAGGTCGAGGCAGAGCAGATCGCAGCGCTCACCGGTCATCGCAAGGTCAGCCTAACGGACGTTGAGACGTTGGTACTGTTGCCCGATGCCGGCCGCGCACGACCACGACCACGAGCGCGGCGCCCGTCTCCACGGGCTCGGCGGAGATCGTGGCGCGCGCTCGCTCGCGATCGCGCTTGCGCTCAACGCCGCCTACACGGTGGTCGAGGTGGTCGTCGGCCTCACCACGGGCAGCCTCGCGCTGGTCTCGGACGCCGGCCACAACCTCTCCGACGTGCTCGCGCTCGGGCTCGCGTTGGGCGCCGTCTGGCTGGCGGCGCGACCGGCGACGCCGAATCGCTCCTTCGGCTACAAGCGGGCTCTGATCCTGGCTGCGCTTGCGAACGCGCTCACGCTCGTCGTGATCGCGCTGCTGATCTTCGTCGAGGCCGCCCGCCGCTTCTCGTCTCCGCCGGATGTGCCCGGCCTGCCGCTGGTCCTCGTCGCGCTCGTCGGGCTTGCGATCAACGCGGTCGGGGCCGCGCTCGTCTTCCGGCGCGGGGGTGACGATCTCAATCTGCGCGCCTCCTTCCTCCACCTCGCCGGCGATGCCCTCGGCTCGCTCGGGGTGATCGCAGCCGGCCTGATCATCCTCACGACCGGCTGGGAGTACGCCGATCCGCTCTTCAGCGTCCTGATCGGCGTGCTCGTGCTCGCGAGCGCCTGGACGGTGCTACGCGACTCGGTGCTGGTGCTGCTCGAGGCGGCCCCGCGCGATGTCGACGTCGGCGCGCTCGGCGAACAGCTCGCGGCCTATCCCGGGGTCGTCAACGTGCACGACCTCCACGTCTGGACGATCACCTCGGGCTTCCCCGCCCTGACCGCGCACGTGCTCGTCCGGCCCGGCGACGACTGCCACGGCATCCGCCGCGACCTCGAGAGGCTCCTGCACGACCGCTTCGGCATCGACCACACGACGCTGCAGGTCGATCATGCCGCCCCCAGCCTGGTGCAGATACAGAGCGCCACCGAGCAGCCGAGCTAGCGAGCCGAGCCAGGCGCGGCCTCACGAGTGCCGGACGGACAGCCGGTTGCGCAGCGTGTCCGCTGTCCGCGCGGGGATCGCAGCGCGCGCGACGACGGTCATGCGGCTGCACCGAGATCATCGCCTGCGGTCCGTCGGGCGACACTCGCCAGCTGCCAGCGGAGCTGGTCGAGCCTGCGCTCCTTTGCCTGGAGTCCCGGACAGGCTCCTCCGCGCTGCCGGAGCTCCGCGAGCTCGAGCGTCAGCGCCTGGATCCGCCGAATGAGCCCGACGAGCTCACGTCGCGTGCCGCGCGGCTCGAGCTGATCCGGGTTGCGACGGTTGGGCATCGCCGGTTCCTCCTTCCGAAGAGATGAGTCGGTCAGCCGGGGGCGGGTTGGTGGGGGAA
>DATIFC010000183.1:0-8093 GCA_035455445.1 Gaiellaceae bacterium
GTCCTCCTCGCCGTCAGGCGCGCCCAGCCGCCGCATCGCCTCGGTCATCACCTCGCGGTAGGTGAGCGTCCCGTCAGCCTCGAGCTGCGGCTCGAGCTCGTGGTAGCGCTGCAGCAGCTCGCCCGCGGGCTCCTCCCCGAAGACGCGTTCCAGCTGCGCCCTGATCCCGCCGTTCCAGTCGATCAGCGTGCCGTAGCAGTCGAAGGTCGCCCACCGGTCCCTCGCCACCCGGCGAGCTTACCCGCGACCGCCGGCATGACCGCGGTCGGCGATCATGGCGCCGTGCAGCGCAAGACGGTCACGTCCTCTTCTGCGACGTCACAGGCTCGGTGGCGCCGGGGGAGTCGCTCGATCGCGCGCCGTTGCGCCTCGCAGAGCCCCGGGCGGCGGGCGGCTAGGCGCGGGATGCGACTCGGGCTGGGGGTCCTGCTCGCCGCGCTCGTGCTCTGCACCTGTGCATGCGGCTCCTCCGACAAGCCCGCGCCGCCGCCGAAGGTCACGAGCTTCGCCCTGAAGAGCGCGTTGCTGGGCCGGCCGCTCTACGAGGTGCTGGTCACGCCTGCCGGCGGAGGCAAGGGGCGTTCGCTGCTCGTCTTCCTGCACGGCTACGGCGCCGCCCCGAGCGACACGCTCAGCCCGGCCTTCGTCTCGGGTCTCCGCCGCCTCGGTGACCAGGCGCCGGTCGTCGTGCTCCCCGAGGGGGACATCGGCTGGTGGCACGACCGCGCCGAGGGCGCGTGGGGCTCCTACGTGCTCCGAGAAGTGATCCCGGCCGCGCTCGCTCGCAGCGGCGCGGACTCCGGCCGCGTCGCGATCGGCGGCATCTCGATGGGCGGCTTCGGGGCGCTCGACCTCGGCCGGATCGAGCCCGGGCGCTTCTGCGCGGTCGGCGGCCACTCGCCGGCGGTGCTCACGCGCGACGACTTCGGGTTCGGGTTCGACAACGCCGCCGACTACGCCCGTCACAACCTGCTCTCGCTGGCACGCAAGCGCTCGCTCTACGACTCGCCGGTCTGGATCGACGTCGGCGACCACGACCGCCTCCGCCCGGCGTCCGCGAGGCTCGCCCGGGAGCTACACGACCACGGCACCGAGGTCAGCTTCCACGTCTGGCCGGGAAGCCACGACGGCCGCTACTGGGACGCGCACTTCGCGGAGTACCTGCGTTTCTACGCCGATGCCTGCGCCTGACCCAAACCGGGGTCAGATCTTGCACTGACGCATTCCGGTGCCGAAACCGCGACGACTCATCCACGCTCCGGCGCACGCTGAGGAAGAACTGGCGCCGACTCGGCGCGCGCCGTTATCTGGGCGAGTGGCAATGCAAGACCTGACCCCGGGGTTGAGCGCGTCCTCGAGCCACCGCACGGCGAGGCGAGATCCGGATCAGTCCTCGAAGCGGCGCACGACGATCGTCGCGTTGTGACCGCCGAAGCCGAACGAGTTCGAGACCGCGGTGCGCACATCCGCCTCGCGGGCGGAATTCGGGATGTAGTCGAGGTCGCACTCGGGATCGGGGTCCTCGTAGTTGATCGTCGGCGGAAGCACCCCGCGATCGACGGCGAGGATCGAGAACGTCGCCTCGACGGCGCCCGCCGCGCCGAGGCAGTGGCCGGTGGCGCCCTTCGTCGAGGAGACCGGCGTCTTGCGCGCGTTCTCCTCGCCGAGCGCGAGCTTGATCACGCGGGTCTCCGCCGAGTCGCCGAGCGGGGTCGAGGTGCCGTGCGCGTTGATGTAGTCGATCTCGCCCGGGTCGACGCCCGCGTCGCCGAAGGCCATCGTCATCGCGCGCGCCGGGTTCTTGCCCGACGGGTCGGGCTCGGTGATGTGCCGCGCGTCGGAGGAGACCCCGTAGCCGAGGAGCTCGGCGTAGATCCTGGCCCCGCGCCGCTGCGCGTGCTCGAGCTCCTCGAGCACGACGACGGCGCCCGCCTCGCCCATCACGAAGCCGTCCCGCTGCGAGTCGAACGGGCGGCTCGCCGCCTCGGGGTCGTCGTTACGGCGCGAGAGCGCCCGCATCGCGCTGAAGCCGGCGATCCCGACCTCGGTCACCGGCGCCTCCGTGCCGCCGCAGAGCATCACGTCCGCACGGCCGAGCCTGATCGCGTCGAGCCCGTCGCCGATCGCCATGTTCGACGCGGCGCACGCGGTGCACTGCGAGCTGAGCGGCCCCTGGGTCCCGAGCTGCATCGAGACCCAGGCCGCGCCCATGTTCGGGATGATCTCGGGGATCGAGAACGGGTTGACGCGGTCGGGCCCGCGCTCGAGCAGCTCGTCGTAGCAGTCCTGGAACGCCTTCAGGCCGCCGATGCCGGTCGCGATCGCCGCCCCGATGCGATCGGGCTCGGACGCCACCGAGATGCCCGAGTCGGCCTCGGCCTGGCGGGCGGCCGCGACGATCAGGTGCGCGAAGCGGTCCATGCGCCGCGCCTGCTTGCGGTCGATGTAGTCGGTCGGATCGAAGCCCTTCACCTCGCAGGCGAAGTGCACCGCGAAGTCGCTGGAGTCGAACTGCGTGATCTCCCCCGCGCCGGAGCGGCCGGCGACGAGCGTGTCCCAGGTCGACTCGACGTCGTTGCCGAGCGGCGTGACGCAGCCGAGACCGGTGATCACGACCCTGCGCCGTCCGTTGAGGCTCATCTCGCTCATCCCCTACATGCCAAGCCCGCCGTCGACGAGGAGTACCTCGCCCGTGATGAAGGCGGCCTCGTCGGAGCAGAGGAAGCGTACCGCCCCGGCGACATCCTCCGGCTCGCCGAGCCTGCCGAGCGGCGTGTTCACCAGCATCGCCTGCTGCGCCTCCTCCGGCAGCACCTCGGTGAGACGGGTGTTGACGTAGCCGGGAGCGACGACGTTGGCGCGCACGCCCCGGCTGCCCAGCTCGCGCGCGAGCGACTTGGTGAAACCGATGATCCCGGCCTTCGAGGCGCCGTAGTTCGTCTGGCCCCAGTTGCCGTGGACGCCGACGATGCTGCTCACGTTCACGATCGAGCCGGCGCGCTTCCTCATCATCCCGCGGGTGACGGCGCGGCAGGTGTAGAAGACCGAGGAGAGGTTCGTCTCGATCACGTCGCGCCAGTCGGCGTCGGGCATGCGCGCCAGCAGCCCGTCCCGGGTCAGGCCCGCATTGTTGACGAGGATGTCGAGGTCGCCGGCCTCCTCGACGAGGCGCCTGGCCTGGTCGGGATCGGAGACGTCGGCCTCGACCGCCCGGCCGCCGGCCTCCCTCGCGACCGCCTCGGCCTCGTCTGCCCCCGAGCGGTAGCCGACCACGACCTCCGCGCCCGCCCGCGCCAGCTCGAGGGCAATCGCCCGTCCGATCCCGCGCGAGCCCCCGGTGACGAGCGCCGTCTTGGTCTCCAGGGAGCAGAACTCAGGCAGAGCCGAGGGTCTCCCGCAGCTTCTCCAGCGAGGCGAGGTCGCCCACCGGGATCGCCTTCACGCTCCTGTCGATCCTCTTCAGTAAACCGGTGAGGACGTTTCCGGGCCCGACCTCGACGAAGACCTTCACGCCCTGGCGCATCAGCTCGCGCGCGGCCTGCGTGAACTTCACCGGCGCGGTCAGCTGCTCGACGAGGAGGGACGCCATCCGCTGGGCGGGCTCGATCTTCGCGGTCACCGTGGACACGAACGGCGCGATCGGGTCGGCGAACTTGGCGCGCTCGATCGCCGGGCGCAGGTGCTCCGCCGCACGGGCGACGAGTGGGCTGTGGAAGGCCCCGGAGACGCGCAGCTTCACGGTTCGCCGCGCCCCTTCGCGCTGCGCCTCCGAGCAGCACTCGTCCACCGACGGGCTCTGCCCCGAGATGACGATCTGGCCCGGGCAGTTGTAGTTCGCCGGCCACACGTTCGCGATGCGCGCGCAGAGGCCCTCGACCACCGCGTCGTCGAGGCCGAGGATCGCCGCCATCGAGCCGGGATTCTCCCGTGCCGCCTCGGCCATCGCTAGGCCGCGCTGGCGCACGAGGCCGATCGCCTCGTCCGTGGTGAGCGCCTGCGCCGCGGCCAGCGCGGCGAACTCGCCGACCGAATGGCCGACGACGAAGTCGGGCTCGAAGCCGTCCGCGCGCAGCGCCGCGAGCACCGCGAGGCTCGTCGCGACGAGCGCAGGCTGCTGTACCTCCGTCTGCACGAGCTCCTCCTCGGGCGCCTCGAAGCAGAGCCGGGCCAGGTCGAGGCCGGAGGCCTCGCTGCCGCGGCGGTACACCTCCATCGCCTCGGGAACGGCGTAGGCGATCTCGCGGCCCATGCCGGCCTCGAGCGACCCCTGACCCGGGAAGCAGAATGCGATCTTCCCGGCGCTCATGCCCCGCGCCTCTGCTTTGTGCGGGCTCGATTCCGTTGGACCGCCGACCAGCCCGAGGGGCCTTGCCAGACGCGTAGCGCGCTCATCCAGTTCCTCCGTCTGTCCATTCGATCAAACCCGAGCCCCACGTGAGCCCGGCACCCATTCCCGTCATCAGCACAAGTTGCCCCGCCCGCAGCCGTCCGTCGGCCTTGGCGTCGGCGAGCGCGAGCGGGATCGAGCCGGACGACGTGTTCCCGTAGCGGTCGACGTCGACCACCGTCTTCTCGGCCGGCATGCCGAGCTTCTTCCGCGCGTGCTCGATGATCCTGACGTTCGCCTGGTGCGGCACATAGACGTCCACCTCGTCAATGGTCTTACCGCACTCGGCCAGCACGGCCTCCGCCGAGCTCACGAGCACCCGCGTCGCGAACTTGAACACCTCCCGCCCGTTCATGTGCACGAAGTGCATGTGCCCGGCCACCGATTCCGCACTCGCGGGCGTGCGAGAGCCCCCGGCCGGGAGGTAGAGCTGAGGCCCGCCCGAGCCGTCGGCCCCGAGCTCGAAGCCGAGGAAGCCGCCGTGCGGGACGCGCTCCAGCACGACCGCACCCGCCCCGTCGCCGAAGAGCACGGCGGTCGAGCGGTCGCTCCAGTCCATGATCTTCGAGAGCACGTCGCCCCCGACGACCAGCGCCCTCCCCGCCAGGCCGCCGGCGAGCATCCCGTAGCCCTGCGCGAGCGCGTACATGAAGCCCGTGCACCCGGCCGAGAGGTCGTAGGCGGCCGCATCGGGAGCGCCGAGCCGGTCGGCCAGGATTGCGCCGGTCGACGGGAACGCCATGTCGGGCGTGACGGTCGCGACGATGATCAGGTCGATCTGCCCGGGCTTCAGCCCTGCGCCTTCGAGCGCGTCCCGGCAGGCCGGCAGGCAGAGGTCGGACAGCGCCTCCTCCGGCTCGGCGATCCGCCGCTCGCGGATGCCGGTGCGCTCGCGGATCCACTCGTCGGAGGTGTCCATCATCGTCGAGAGCTCGTCGTTGGTGACGACGCGCTCGGGCACCCGGCAGCCGAGGCCGGTGATCGAGATTGCGGCGCCGTCTGTGGAGGCGATCACGGCCGCTCCTGCTCCACGGCGAAGGTGAGGACCCCGCGAGCCGCCAGCTCACCGTCCACCTTCGCGGTCGCCCTGCCCCTCCCCACCGGGCCGCGCACCGCCTCGAGCGTGCACTCGAAGACCAGCTCGTCCCCGGGCTCGACGATTCGCTTGAAGCGCACGTCGTCGATCCCAGCGAACAGCGCGAGCCGGCCGCGGTTCTCCTCCTGCGAGAGGACCGCGACCGCGCCGGTCTGCGCCATCGCCTCGACGATCAGCACGCCGGGCATCACCGGCCGGCCGGGGAAATGGCCGGCGAGGTACCACTCGTCGGGCCGCACCGTCTTGCGCGCGACCACGCGGTGCCCGGGCTCGAGCTCGAGCACCTCGTCGATCAGCAGGAAGGGCTCCCGGTGAGGCAGGATCGCCTCGATCTCCTCGCGGCCGAGCGTCCTTGCAGACGGACGAACGGGCAAAGCCCGCTCGTCCTCTGGGAGACGGCGCGAGCGTCGTCTCACGCCGCGTGTTCGTCCGTGAGCCGTGCGCGCAGGCCGGCGCGGGCGCGGTGCGCGTAGCACTTCGCGGTCCCGACCGGCATCCCCGACTGCTCCGAGATCTCCGCGAAGGAGAAGCCGAGTGCGTCCTTCAAGACGACCACGCTCGCCTGCTCGCGCGACAGCGACGCGAGCTCCGCGGCCAGCTCGTGGCGGAGCTCCGAAAGGGCAGCCTCGCGTGCCGGGTCGGCGTCGCTCGCCACTCGTTCGTCCTCGGGCAGCGGCTCGCAGCGGCGGACGCGCTGGCGGTCGGCGACGTCGTGGCAGGTGTTGACCACCAGGCGGTGCAGCCACGTCGCGAACTGCGAGTCGCCGCGGAACTGGCGCAGGCGCACGCAGAGCTTGGCCAGTGCCTCCTGCGCCGCGTCGCGGGCATCCTCGGGGTCGGCGAGCAGGTGCGAGGCGAGCCGCTCCACGCGCGGGGCGTGCCGCTCGCAGAGCGCCGCGAGCGCCTGCGCGTCGCCGTCCTTCGCTCGCTTGACGAGGATGGGGTCACTGAGCCTCTCGTGGACGAGCGGCCGTGGCGGCCGCGGGTCCTGCGGAATCTGACGGCGCCTGCGGAGAGGAGGTTGCACGGCGGCCGTAGTGTATTTCGCGGTGGACGGGTCGCTGTCGCCCGAGAAGGTCCTGCCGCGGCTGCGCGGCCGCTTCGGCCGGCCGTACGAACACGTCGAGTCGACGCCCTCCACGCAGCTGCTGCTGTCGGGCGACGCTCCCGAGGGTGCGCTCGTCGTCGCCGACGAGCAGACGGCCGGGCGCGGCCGCCTCGGCCGGAGCTGGCTCGCGCCGGCCGGGACGAGCCTGCTCTGCTCCTTGCAGCTGCGCCCGGCGGTCGCCCCCGAACGGCTGCCCGAGCTGACGGGCGTGGCCTCCCGCGCGTGCGCGGAGGCGATCGCAACGCTCACCGGGCTCGAGCCCGTGCTCAAGTTCCCCAACGACGTCCTTGTCGGCGGGCGCAAGGTCGCCGGGATCCTCGCCGAGGCCCGCGAGAACCGCGTCGTGCTCGGCATGGGCGTGAACGTCAACGTCCCGGCGGAAGCACTGCCGCAGGCCGTCGACCGCCCGGCCACCTCACTGCTCGTCGAGACCGGGCACGAGGTCGACCGGGCAGAGCTGCTGGCCGAGCTGCTCGAGCGGCTCGAGCGGCGCTACGACACGTGGGTCAGCGCCGCGCGGTGACGACGCGGCTGCGGTTGCCGGCCTGGTCGAGCTCGTACGCCGTCACCCCGCGGACCGTCCCGCGGTGGCCGATGCGCAGGAGCCCGGCGCGCTTCACCCGCAGCTTGTGCCAGCGGCCGTTGACCGCGAGCACGAGCGTGCCGGGCTCGGAGAGCCGGAGCGTGATCGGACGCAGCGAGAGCAGCCGCACCGTCGGCGGCCGACGGTCGATCTGCACGATCACGCGCTGCGTCACCTCCCGCAGGGAGTCCGCCGAGCTGACCGCCACGACGTAGCGCCCGTCGGGCAGGCCGCTCCCGTCCCACGTCAGCCGCTGGGGCCCGGGCGAGAAGTCCTGCTCGAGCAGCGTCGCGAGGATCGTCGAGCCGCGCTGCACGCGGACGGCGACGTGCGCCGGGTTCAGCAGCTGGAAGCCGATCGTTGTCTCGTCGAGCCGCCCGTCGCCGTTCGGTGAGAAGCCCGGAGCGCTCGCGGCCGTCCCGCCGAGGGTGCGGTCGATCCAGAAGCGCGTCGAGGCCTGCGCCTGCTTCGCTCCCGAGCTGGCAGCGACGATCAGCCGGTACCAGCCGTCGTTCAGCGCCTCGGGGTTCCAGCTCAGGTCCTGCTTGCCGGCCGCGCGCTGCCCGTCCCAGATCGTGGCCACCGTGTTCCCGAGCACGTCCTGCACGGTCGCCGTCACCTTCGCGGCGCTCGAGAGCAGGTACTCGATCTTCGCCTCGTCGCCACGGCCGTCCCCGTTCGGCGTCACGACCGAGGGCGCGAGCCGCAGCTTCTGGAGGGAGAGCGGCGCGGGCGCGCTGCCGATCCAGCCGGTCGCCGAGCGCGCCTGCGGGGCGGCGATCGACCACGTGTACCGGCTCGCCGGCGCGCCGGTCGAGTCCCAGGTCCAGTCGACCCGCGTGCCGGTGCCGGTACCGCTCGCGACCGTCGCGCCGGCGTCGTCGCGCACGGTCACGGTCCACGTCGCCGAGCTCGAGAG
>DATIFC010000184.1:0-2628 GCA_035455445.1 Gaiellaceae bacterium
GGTGTTCGGGCTTGTCGAGCTCGATGACGGCGAGGTGCTCTGGGACGGACGGCCGATCGGCCTCCAGGAGCGGCTGCGCTTCGGCTATATGCCTGAGGAGCGCGGCCTCTACCCGCGCATGCGGCTCGGCGAGCAGCTGGCCTACCTTGGCTGTCTGCACGGGCTCGACGATGCCTCTGCGCGAGGCGCTGCAGCGGACTGGCTCGAACGGCTCGGCCTCGCCGACCGCGCGGATGCCAAGGTCGAGGAGCTTTCGCACGGCAACCAGCAGCGCGCACAGCTCGCCGCGGCGCTGCTGCACGAGCCGGAGCTGCTCGTCCTCGACGAGCCGTTTGCAGGCCTCGACCCGGTGGCCGTCCACACGCTCGCCGAGGTGCTCCGCGGAGAGGCCGCGCGCGGCGCGGCCGTGCTCTTCTCCAGTCACCAGTTAGAGCTGGTGGAGGACATCTGCGAGGAGGTCGCGATCATCGACCACGGCCGGATCGTCGCGACCGGCGCCCTCGACGGGCTGCGACGAGCCTCAAGACGCCGCCGGATCGAGCTACAGCTCGAGGGGGCGCCGGCGGGCTGGCGGCCCGAGGTCGCGGGCGTCGAGCTGGTGGAGAGACGCAACGGCGACCTTCGGCTGCTGGCCGGCTGCGAGGTCGATCCGCAGCAGGTGCTCGCGGCGGCGGAGCGCGCAGGGCGGGTGGTCGGGTTCGCCTACGGGCCGCCGTCTCTCGCCGAGCTCTTTCTGGAGCTGGTGGCGCCGTGAGCGCCCGTCGCGCGATCACCCTCGTCGCGCGGCGCGAGATCCGCGAGCGCCTGCGCAGCAAGGTCTTCCTGGTCTCGACCCTCGTCCTCCTCCTGATCGTCGGCGGCTCGACCGGGTTGCAGGGCGCGCTGTCTAAGAAGCCGACCTACGACTACGCGGCGGTGTCGCCGGCGCCGCCCGGCCTCCGGGCCGCGCTCGAGCGAGCGGCGAGGCCGTTCGACGACGCGAACGTGCGCCTGCGGCTGGTCGACTCACCGGCCGCCGGGCTGAAAGCGCTCGAGGCGAAGCGCGCAGACGCGCTGCTGCTCCTGTCGCGGGACCGGCTCGTCTTCCGGACGAACGTCGACGAGAAGGCCGCTGCGATCGCGGACACGGCGGTGCGCGGTCTCCGCAATCACCTGCCGCCGAAGCCGGAGCTCACGGTCGCGACGGTTCACCCGCCCGACGGGGAGACCACGGACGCGGAGATCCTCGTCGCCGCCGGAGGGGCGCTCCTGCTGCTCACGTCGCTCGCGTTCTACGGGCAGTGGGTGGTGAGCGGGGTCGTCGAGGAGAAGAACAGCCGTGTGGTGGAGATCGTCCTCTCGACGGTGCGGCCGCGCCACCTGCTCGCAGGAAAGGTGATCGGCATCGGCCTGCTCGGGCTCGCCCAGCTCACGCTCGTGGCCGGCCTCGCCGCCGTCCTGCTCACGGCGGGCGTGTTCGACACGCCGGCCGGCCTCGGCGCGAGCGCGGCGCTCGTGATCCCGTGGTTCGCGCTCGGCTACGCGCTCTACGCGGTTGCCTACGCCACCGCGGGTTCGCTGGCCTCGCGCCAGCAGAACGCCGACACCGCCGGCCAGCCGGTCGCCTACACGCTGATGGCCGTCTACTTCGTCGGCTACGTCGCGCTCTCCAGTGACGCGAACGGCCTGCTCGCGAGCCTGCTCACCGTTTTCCCCGTCAGCGCGCCGCTCGTGCTGCCCGCGCGCAGCGCCCTCGTCGGCGTGCCGCTCTGGGAGCACGTCGTCGCGGTCGTGCTCGTCCTCGGCACGATCTACGCCCTCGTCCGTTTCGCCGGCCGCGTCTACGGCCGCGGCCTCCTGCACGGCGGGCCGCGCCTCGACCTGCGCACCGCCTTGCGCCTCGGTCACGACGCCTGACCGGCCGCCTGCAGGGGGTGGCAAGATTCACCCGATGCCCGACGAGGCGCGGCTCGAGGACGTCGGCTCCGGCCTCGCACCGGTCGGGCCCGGCTGGTTCGTCGTGAACGTCGGCGAGGCGCCGTGGGTGCGCAACGACGCCTTCGGCGGCCGCTGCGTCTTCGAGAGCAGCGAGCGCGTCCTGCAGGAGCGACCCGACCTCGAGCCGCTGCACTTCGAGCAGCTCGGCTACACGCTCGCGGTGCTCGAGCCGGGGAAGCCCACCGGGATGTACCACGCCGAGTCGAGCCAGGAGGACTTCCTCGTGCTGATGGGCGAGTGCCTGCTGCTGATCGAGGAGCAGGAGCGGCCCCTCCGTGCCTGGGATTTCGTCCACTGCCCGCCGGGCACGCGCCACACCTTCGTCGGCACCGGCGACGGCCCGTGCGTGATCTTCATGACGGGCGCTCGGAACGAGGACGGCACGATCGTCTACCCGGTCTCGGAGACGGCGCGAGCCCGCAGGGCCGGCGTCGAGACCGAGACCCCGAGGCCCTCGGAGGCGTACGCGCCGTTCGGGCCCTGGTGCCTCGGCCGCCCCGCCGGCTGGGACGAGCTGCCCTGGGCCTGAGCACGCGGCGCCGCGGGGCTCAGCCGGCGGCACGGAGCCCGACGGCGTCGTGCCGCCAGACCGGATCAGGGCCGACCCGACGCCTTCCTCCTGGCGATCGGGCGCGACCCCGACGGGGCTCA
>DATIFC010000185.1:0-30362 GCA_035455445.1 Gaiellaceae bacterium
GCCGGCACCGACTCCACGATCAGGTTCGCCATCGACGCGAAGGCGAAGCCGATCCCGACGCCCATCACCGTCATCGCGAGGTAGATCTCCCAGCTCGCGCTGTGGGCCATGGCCAGGAGCGTGAATGCGAGGGACGAGACGAGCGAGCCGAGCACCAGCGGCACGCGCGAGCCGACCGTGCTCGAGAGGCGGCCTGCGATCGGTCCTGCGACCAGCATCCCGGCCGTCGCGGGCAGCATGAAGATCCCCGCCTCCGTCACGGACGCGCCGAAGCCGAAGCCCGTCGAGGCCGGCAGCTCGACGAACTCGGGCACGAGCACGAAGGACGCGAACATCCCGAAACCGAAGACGAGCGCCGCGAGGTTGGTCGTCCAGACGGGCCGCAGCCGCATCATCGTCATGTCGACGAGCGGGGCGTCGCTGCGGGATTCCGCCCGGACCCAGACCGGGATCAGCACCGCGGCGGCGGCGAACAGCGCGAGCGTGCGCGCCGACGTCCACCCCCAGCTCGCGCCCTCGCTGACCGGGACGAGCAGCGCGACGAGCCACGCCGCGAGCAGCACGCCGCCGACGGGGTCGATCCGACCGGGCGTGCGAACCGGCGATTCCGGCACGAAGACGAGGATCCCCACGGTCGCGACGATCACGGCGGCAAGAGGCAGCCAGAAGAGCCAGTGGTACGAGAGGTGCTCCACGATCGGGCCGGCGAGCACGATCCCGAGGCCGCCGCCGATCCCCATGATCGCCGAGATCAGCGCGATCCCGTGCGGCACCCGCTCGCGTGGGAACTCGTCCCGGATGATCGCGAAGGCGAGCGGGAAGACCGCGCCGCCCGCACCCTGGATCACGCGCGCGACGATCATCACGCCGATCGAGGTCGCGACCGCGGCGAGCGCCGTCCCCGCGGCCAGCACGACGAGCACCCAGACGAGGGTGCGCTTCTTGCCGAACATGTCGCCGAGCCGCCCCGCGACCGGCGTCATCACCGACGCGCTCAGCAGGTAGGCCGTGAGGATCCAGGCCGCCCCCGTGGCCGTCGTGTGCAGGTCGTGCTGGATCGTCAGCAGCGCCGGAGCGACGAGCGACTGCAGCAGCGCGTAGGCGACCGCCGCCACCGCGAGCAGCGTGAAGGTGACGTTGTAGTGCTGGCGCTCCACGGCCGCGCTCACCTCCTCTGGATAGCAGAACCGCGGGTCACGGCGGCCGGGCCGCGAACATAGGGGCTTGCACACCGGCACCGCCCTGCTGCTCGTCGGCGCCGTCCTGGCGGCGAGCATCGCCGTCGCGCTCGTCGCGACCCGCACCGGGCTCCCGGTGCTCGTGGCGTTCCTCGGGCTCGGGATGCTGCTCGGCTCGGACGGGCCGGGTGGGATCGAGTTCGACGACGCGGCTCTGGCGCGCCGCGTCGGGACGATCGGGCTCGGGCTGATCCTCTACGAGGGCGGCCTGCAGACGTCGTGGCGGCGGCTGCGCGAGGTCGCCGTGCCGGCGGCGCTGCTGAGCACCGTGGGGGTCGTCGTCACCGCGCTCGTCGTCGGCCTCGGCGCGCGCGCGGTCTTCGACCTGACGTGGCTCGAGTCGATCCTGCTCGGCGCGGTCGTCGCCTCGACGGACGCCGCGGCGGTGTTCGCGACCCTGCGCTTCACCCACGTCCGGCGCCGCCTCGCGCGCACGCTGGAGGCCGAGTCGGGCGGCAACGACCCGATGGCGATCGCCCTGACGCTCGGGCTGATCGCCTGGATCGAGCACCCGCACTCCTACGGGATCGACGATCTGCTGCTGCTCGTGCTGCGCCAGCTCGGGCTCGGCCTCGTGGTGGGGATCGTGCTCGGAGCCGCGGTGACGTACGTCTTCTCGCGCATCCCGCAGTCGGTGGGCCCCTTCGCGCCGGTCGCCTCGGTGGCCGCGGCCGCGCTCGCGTTCGGGGCGGCGGACACGATCGGCGGGAGCGGCTTCCTCGCCGTCTACCTCGTCGGCCTCGCGGTCGGCAGCACCCCGTCGCGGTACCGGCGCCAGCTCGTCGCCTTCCACGAGGGCATCGCCTTCGTCGCGCAGGTCGTGCTGTTCGTCGTGCTCGGCCTGCTCGTCTTCCCGCACGACCTGCCGCACGTGGCCCTCGACAGCCTCGCGATCGCGTTCCTGCTCGCCGTCGTCGCGCGGCCCGCGGCCGTCTGGGCCTCCACCGCCCTGACGGCCTACACCCAGCGCGAGCGCGTCTTCCTCGGCTGGGCGGGGCTGCGCGGAGCGGTGCCGATCGTGCTCGCGACCTTCGCGCTCTCCTCCGACGTGCCCCACAAGGAGACGATCTTCAACGTCGTCTTCTTCGTCGTGCTGGTCTCGGCGATCGCCCAGGGGACGACGCTCGAGGCGCTCGCGCGGAGGCTCGGGCTCGTCTCCGCCGCCACGCCGGTACCCGAGGCGCCGCTGGAGGTGGGACCGACGACCGAGCTCGACCTCGTCGAGTTCACGGTCGGCCCCGACGACTCGATCGACGGCTCGGCGGTGCGGGAGCTCGGCCTCCCACGCGACGCGCTGATCGCGGTCGTCCACCGGGACGGCGAGACGATCCCGCCCCGGGGCAGCACCGTCATTCGAGCCGGCGACCGCCTATTCGTGCTCGTCGCCCACAGGAGCCGGCCCGACCTGGAGGACGTCTTCACGCGCTGGCAGCGGCGCGTCTGACGCTACGCGACCACGCCGGCCTCCTCGAGCGCGGTCACGTCGTCCTCCGAGTAGCCCGCCTCGGCCAGGACCTCGCGCGTGTGCTCGCCCAGCAGGGGCGGCGGCCGGCTCGCGAGCCCGAGCGGCGAGGGTACGAGCGGGAGCGTCCCGATCGCCGGGTGCTCGACGGCCGCGGTCCCGTGCCGCCCGAGGGCCTCCAGGACGCCGCGCACCTTCCCGGCGGGGACGCCGGCCTCCGCCAGCCGCTCGACCCACTCGTCGGCCGGCCGGGTGGCGAAGAGCGCCGCGAGCTCCGCGACGAGCTCCTCGCGGTGCTCGACGCGCGCCGGGTTCGTCCGGAAGCGCTCGTCCTCGGCGAGCTCCGGGCGCCCGAGCGCGCCGCAGAGCCGGCGGTAGAGCGCGTCGTTCCCGCCGGCGACCGCGACGGGCGCATCGGAGGCCGCGAAGGTCTGGTACGGGACGATGCTCGCGTGCGCGTTGCCGTAGCGCCCCGGCTCGACCCCCGTCGCCAGGGCCGCCTGCGCCACGTTCACGAGCGCCGAGAGCACGACGTCGAGCAGCGAGATCTCGAGCCGGCGCCCCTCACCGGCCAGCAGCGCGCCGAGGATCGCCGTCGCCGCCGCGTAGCCGGCGAGCACGTCCACCACGGCGACCCCGACCTTGACGGGCTCGCCGTCGGCCTCGCCCGTGATCGCCATCAGGCCACCTTCGGCCTGGACGACGAAGTCGTAGCCGGGCCGCTCGTCGCCGAAGCCGGTGATCGAGCAGTAGACGAGCTCCGGGCGCTCCTCCGCGAGCCGCTCGTAGCCGACGCCGAGGCGCTCGGCCGTGCCGGGGCGGAAGTTCTCGACGACGACGTCGGCCGAGCGGGCCAGCCGCCGCGCGACCTCCTGCCCCTCCTGGTGGGCGAGATCGAGCGCAACGCTGCGCTTGCCGCGGTTGACCGAGAGGAAGTACGCCGCCTCGCCGCCGACGTACGGCGGCCCCCACGAGCGCGTGTCGTCGCCGGTCCCCGGCCGCTCTACCTTGACCACGTCCGCGCCGAGGTCGGCGAGCAGCATCGTGCAGTACGGCCCCGCGAGCACGCGCGAGAGGTCGAGCACGCGGATCGGCAGCACCGCGCAATCGTATGCCGGGCGCCGCTAGCCGCCGGTCTGGTCGAGCCCGCGCTCGGCCAGCAGGGCCCGCGCGAGCTCGGCCTGCCAGTAGACGATGCTGCGGCGGTTCGCCTCGAGCAGCACCGTCTCGGACGCGTCCGGCCCGCCGCGCAGCGACTGCCGCTGGTGCACGAGGTCCGCGAGGATCTGGCGGATCCTCGCGACCCGCGTCTCGGTCACGGCTGGAGTCGCCACAGAACCGCCAGGGCCGCCGCGAGGTAGGCCGCGAGCGTGCCCCCTCCGACGATCGCCAGCGACCGTCCGGGATGGCGCGACACCGACTCCGTGATCCTCGTCACCGGTCCTCCTCCAGGGACGCGGGATGACCCCTGCCCATGTTGTGCCGCAGCTCTTGCTGCCGCGCTACTGACCGGAGGGCGGGACTCAGTCCCCGTCGAACTCGCGCGCGGCGCAGTCCGGGCAGTACGGGACCGCGTGCGGAGGCTCGTCCGAGTCGAGGTACACGCGCCAGCGCTCGTGCGGGTCGAGCCAGGGCCGACGGCACTCCTCGCACACCAGCAGCAGGAGCTGGGAGAGACCGGGCTTGATGTCCATGGCGGGATCTTCGGCAGAATCGGCCGTCGATACTCCTGGACGTTCGTCCAGTCTTGGCTCTACGCGGCCTCTGCTGCGCGCTCCAGCTCGGCGATCTCGATCTTCTTCATCTCCAGCATCGCGGCCATCACCCGCTGTGCCTTCTCGGGGTCCGGGTCGCCGAGCAGCTCGGGGAGCGCGTTCGGGACGATCTGCCACGAGAGCCCGAAGCGGTCCTTGAGCCAGCCGCACGGCCCCTCCTCGCCGCCCTCGGAGAGCGCGTTCCAGTAGTGGTCGACCTCGTCCTGGTCGGCGCAGGCGACCTGGAAGGAGACCGCCTCGGTGAACGTGAAGTCGGGGCCGCCGTTGAGGGCGGCCAGCCGCTGCCCGTCCAGCTCGAAGCTGACGGTCATGACCGTCCCCTCCGGCCGCGGCCCCGCGGAGCCGTAGCGGCTGACGTGCAGGATCCTCGAGTTGGGGAAGACCGACGTGTAGAACCGCGCGGCCTCCTCTCCTTCGGTGTCGAACCAGAGCCAGGGCGTGATCGCCGGCATGGCGTGCTCCTCTCGCGTCGGTTGGCCGTCGTGGGGTAGACGGCGCAGCCTCGCCGAAATCATCGCGGCGCGGCTACGCAGGCGTCGTCTCCGTCACGATGGCGGCCAGGCGGTCGCGGACGCGGTCGATCTCGGCCCCGTACATCGCGAGCTCGTCGGTGTCCGCGCCGCGGTCGGCGCGGACACCGCGTACGAGCACGAGGCCTCTCAGGTGCAGGACGAGGTCGTCCAGCTCGCGCAATCGCTCCGGAGCGATCACGCCGCCTCCTCCAGGACGAGCCGCTCGGGCTCGGCCGGCAGGGCGGGCGCCTCGGGAGCCCGGGCGGGCTTGACGAGCGTGATCGCGATCACCACGCCGAGGACGAGCAGCCCCGTGAGCGCGTAGAGCGCCGTCTGGAAGCCGTGATCGAGCGCCGCGGCGCTCGTCGCGCCCGGGTGCGACCGGGCGAAGTCGCCCGAGGAGGTGGCTGCCACCGCGCTCACCGCCGCGAGCGCGACCGCGCCCCCGATCTGCCGGCTCGTGTTGATCAGGCCGGACGCGACGCCCGCGTCGGCCCGCTCCACGCCGGTCAGGCTCGCGATCGTCACCGGCACGAACGAGAGGCCCATGCCGGCGCCTCCGAGCACGAAGGCCGGGAAGAGATCCCAGAAGTAGTGCCCCTCGACCGGCAACCGCGTGAGCCAGGCGACGGAGAGGGCGCTCAGCAGCAGGCCGGTCGTGAGCGTCGGCCTGACGCCGATGCGGCCGACGACCGCCTGGGCGACGTTCGAGATCACGACGACCGCGAGCGCGAAGCCGCTGAAGGCGACGCCGCTCTCCATCGCCGAGTAGTGGAGGACGTCCTGCAGGTAGAGGGTGAGGAGGAAGAACTCCGAGAAGGCGACGCCGCCGACGATCGCCATCGCCGCGTTCGCGGCCGTGAGCGTGCGCGAGCGGAAGATGCGCAGCGGAAGCAGCGGCGAGGGCGAGCGCAGCTCGATCACGAGGAACGCCAGGATGAGCGCGGCGGAGGCACCGAAGAGGGAGAGCGTGAGCGGCGCGCCCCACCCGTCGGTGGTGGCGCGCGTGGTCGCGTAGACCAGCAGCATCAGCCCGCCCGTCACCGACGCGGCGCCGCGGATGTCGAAGTGCCGCGTGGCCCGCGCCATGCGCTCCTCGCCGAGCAGCACGGGGGCGAGCGCCATCGCTGCGAGCCCGACCGGCACGTTGATGAAGAAGACCCACGACCAGCTCAGGTACGAGGTCAGCACGCCGCCGAGCAGCACGCCGACCGCTGCGCCGCTTCCGGAGGCGGCGCCGTAGATGCCGAGCGCGAGGTTGCGCTCGCGTCCCTCGGCGAAGGTCGTCATCAGCAGCGAGAGGGCCGCCGGCGCCAGCAGCGCGCCGCCGAGCCCCTGCACCGCGCGGAACCCGATCAGCGAGGCCTCCGACCAGGCGAGGCCGGAGAGCAACGAGGCGGCCGTGAAGATCGCCAGCCCGGCGACGAAGAGCCGCCGCCGCCCGAGCACGTCGGCCAGCCGCCCGCCGAGCAGCAGGACGCCGCCGAACATGATCGCGTAGGCGGAGATCACCCACTGCAGGTTCGCCTGCGAGAAGTCGAGATCGGACTTGATCGACGGCAGCGCGACGTTCACGATCGCGACGTCGAGGATGACCATGAACTGCGCAGTGACGATTAGCGCCAGCGCGCTCCAGCGGCGATCGGCCTTGGCGGGACTCACGTTGTTGTCCTCCTTAATCGTTGATGGACTCAACTATACATCACAACAACCGTTGGGCGCGCTACTCTATTCCCGATGAACGTCACGACCCCCACGCTCCCGCCGGACGCGAAGCTCCCGCAGGAGCTGCTGGAGTCGACGACGTTCCTGCTCAAGCGCCTGGGCTTCGCCGCCAAGGAGCGCGCGCTCGCCGCCTACGAGGCGACGGAGCTGCACCCGTACCACCACGCGGTCCTGCTCGTGCTCGACGAGGGCTCGCGTGAGACTCAGGGGTCGATCGCGGACGCTCTCGGCTACGACCGCGGCCAGCTCGTCGGCCTGCTCGACGAGCTCGAGGAGCGCGGGCTGGTCGAGCGGCAGCGCGACCCGAAGGACCGGCGGCGGCACCTCGTCAGCGTCACTCCCGAGGGCAGGACGGCCCTTCGGCGGCTCCGCGCGATCGCCGGGAAGATCGAGGACGACTTCCTCGCGCCGCTCGACGCCGGGGAGCGAGCGGCGCTGCACGGGCTCCTGCGCCGCCTCGCGGAGCGGCACGAGCCGCGCTGCGCCCCGCCCGCCGGCCGGTCGTAGGTCCCCCCGGCCGCCGAATGGGCCGGGCGGCCCCTTGCGCGCGGCACCCAAAGGCGCGAGGCTGGAGCCGTGCTCACGCAGGTCCTCATCGTCGTCGGCGGGCTCTTCCCCCTCGCCGTGATGCTGGTGCTCCTGTTTGCCGCCTCGTGGTTGCGCGACGAGCGGCGGGAGCGCGGGGCCGACGGCCGCGCGCTCCCGTACGTAAGCCGCTGACTAGCGCGCGCCGGCCGGCGCGGCAGCAGGAGCCCTCCGCCGCCGGACCGCGTTGATCGGGCGCGCCACGGCCTCGAGCGACTTGCCCGCGGCCTCGACGCCCAGCAGCACCTCCACGACGCCGCCGACGATCATGATCACGCCGCCGATCACGAAGGCGAGCGAGACCTTGCCGACGTCGCCGGTCTCGATCAGCTTCCCGAACGTCCACGGCGCCGCGATCGCGATCCCGGTGCCGCACGCGTAGAAGAGCGCGATCGCCATCGCGCGCGTCTCCATCGGGAAGATCTCGCTGACCGTCAGGTAGGCCGCGCTCGCCCCGGCCGAGGCGAAGAAGAAGCAGATCGACCAGCAGATCGTCAGCGTGAGCGCCGACAGCGAGCCCTCGTGGAAGAGCCACGCCGTCAGGCACAGGATCGCGCCGGAGAGGATGTACGTGGACGAGATCATCACCTTGCGCCCGACGGTGTCGAACAGCGGGCCGAGCAGCCACGGCCCGAGCAGGTTCCCGGCGGCGAACGGGATGATGTAGAGCGGCGCGTTGTCCTTCGACGCGTGGAAGAAGGTCGTCATCACGGCGACCATGCCGAACAGGGTCGCGTTGTAGAGCACCGCCTGCGAGGCCATCAGCGAGAGGCCGAGCACGCCGCGGTCCGGGTACTCGCGCATCACGTGCTTCGCGATCGCGACGAACCCGATCGACTCGCGCTGCTCGATCTCGAGCGGCTCACCCTCGGGCTCGGGCAGGTCCGGGTGCGTCTTGCGCACCTCGTCCTCGATCTTGCCGACGACCTCCTCCGCCTCGTCGGCGCGCCCGTGCGTGAGCAGCCAGCGCGGGCTCTCGGGCACGAGGTGGCGGACGAAGAGGATGCCGATCGCGAGGACGGCGCCGAGGCCGAACCCGACCCGCCAGCCGATCGCCGGCTCGAGCACGTTCAGCAACACGACGGTCAGGCCGGCGGCCGCGGCGGTCCCCAGCCACCACGAGCTGTTGATCGCGAGCGCGACCCGGCCGCGCACCCGCGCGGGGACGAGCTCGTCGATCGCGGAGTTGATGGCCGAGTACTCGCCGCCGATCCCGGCGCCTGCGAGCACGCGGAAGACCATGAACGACCAGAAGCTCCAGGCGAGCGCCGTCGCCACGGTGAAGACGAGGTAGATCCCGAGCGTGACCATGAACAGCTTCCGGCGGCCGAAGCGGTCGGTCAGGTAGCCGAACAGCAGCGCGCCGCCCACCGCCCCCGCGAGGTAGAAGCTCCCGGCGGCGGTCGCCTGCGAGGTCGACAGGCCGAGCGTGCTCTTGTCCGTGAGCGCGCCCGAGATCGAGCCGACGAGCGTCACCTCCAGCCCGTCGAGAATCCAGGTCACCCCGAGGGCGACGACCACGAGCCAGTGCCACCGGCTCCACGGAAGCCGGTCGAGTCGCGCCGGGATGTCGGTGCGAACGGTGTCGCCCGTCCCGCCGGTCACTCCCACGGTTGCTGCTTCTGCGCTCACGCTTCCTCCTTTGAAACCGTTGCCACCTTCGTTGGAAACAACGAAAGAGCAGCGATTTCCGGTACGGCCCCGGCGCGCCTGTGAGTCTCGTCGATGATTTCGCCTGTCGGATCCGGTCTACCTGGATGACGATCGTCGAGACGGAGGTGAACAGAATGACGAAGAGCGTGCTGCTCGTCGGAACACGCAAGGGCTGCTTCGTGCTGGAGAGCGTCGACCGGCGCGACTGGAGCGTGCGCGGCCCGTACTGCGAGAGCTGGCCCGTCTACCACGCCGTGCTGGACCGCGACTCCGGCACGATCTTCGCGGCCGCGGCGAGCGAATGGCACGGCGCCGCGATCTGGCGCAGCGTCGACCTCGGCGAGACGTGGGAGCACTCGAGCGAGGGCCTCGCCCTACCCGACGGCGACGACGGGCTACGGCTCTCGAAGGTCTCGCACGTCATGCCGGCCCACGGCCGCCTGCTGGTCGGCGCGGAGTCCGCGGCGCTCTTCCAGAGCACCGACGGCGGCAAGACCTTCTCGCTCGCGACCACGCTCGAGGGCCAGGAGGGCCGCGAGGCGTGGAACGATCCGGCACAGCAGCCGCCCGGCCACCTCGGCCTCTCGGCGATCATCCCGCACCCGAACGAGGCGGAGCGCTTCTGGATCATCGTCCAGGGCTACAGCCTGTTCGAGACCGACGACGGCGGGCAGACGTGGGAGCCGCGGAACAAGGGCCTGCGCAGGGACTGGCCGGCGGAGTACGAGGAGATCGGCTTCTGCGTCCACAAGGTCGCGCCGGCCTCGGACTTCGAGCGCATGTACCAGCAGAACCACGTGGGCATGCACCGCAGCGACGACGGGGGCAAGTCGTGGACGGAGATCACGGAAGGCCTGCCGACCGAGTTCGGCTTCGCCGCCGCCACCCACCCCCACGACCGCGACACGTTCTACGTGATCCCGCTCGACCCCGGCCACGGGCGGACGATGCCGGACGGGAAGGCCGCCGTCTGGCGCACCCGCGACGCCGGCTCGAGCTGGCAGCGGCTCGACCGCGGGCTGCCGCAGGAGAACGCCTACGTCGGCGTCCTGCGCGAGGCGATGGCGATCGACGACCACAACACGCCCGGGCTCTACTTCGGCACGAGCACCGGGCAGCTGTTCGCGAGCGGCGACGAGGGCGAGAGCTGGAGCCAGATCGGCGGCCTCTTCCCCGGAATCACGTCGGTGACGGTCGCGACCGTGGACTGATGGCGGAGCTGCACCTCCCCGCGACCCTGTCGCCGCTCTTCCCCGGCCTCCCGCGTGAGCTCGAGGTCGAGGCGGCGACCGTGGACGAGGCGATCGACCGGCTGAACGAGCAGTGGCCCGGACTGCGCGATCGCCTCGTCGAGCCGGGCCCGGCCCTGCGCCCGCACATCAACGTGTACGTCGACCGCGAGCGAGGTGGGCTCGACACGACGCTCGAGCCGGCCTCGCGGGTCGACGTGATCGCCGCGATCAGCGGCGGGTAGAACCGGGCATGGTGCAGCGGGCGATCGTCGGCTTCCACGTGGACGCAGAGGGCGAGTGGGTCGCCGAGCTCGCCTGCGGCCACCGGCAGCACGTGCGCCACCGGCCGCCGTTCTTTCCCCGGCCGTGGATCCTCGAGGCCGAGGGTCGCCGACAACGGATCGGGACGCCGCTCGACTGCCGCCTCTGCGACCAGAGCGCACCGCCCACCGAAGCGGGGGGAAGCTCACACGATTCCCGCGTGGATCCGGCGACGAGGTAGCGGTTGGGCGCGGTGATCGAGTAGGCGCGTTCGGGCCGGGAGCAGGCTTTGGTCGGTCGGGGGCCGGCGGCGACGCGGCCCGTCAGCCGACTCCGGGGGCCCCGGCGACCCCGACCGCGGTTCAGCGGTCGATCAACCGCTCAGAGCTCTCGCTGTAGCGGTGACCTTGCGGTCGGATCCGGGACGCGCCGCGCTCGATCTCCTCGAGGTCGTCCGGCGTGAGGTCGACGTCTGTCGCAGCGAGGTTCTCCTCCAATCGGTGGAGCTTCGTCGTCCCCGGAATCGGCACGATCCACGGTTTCCGGGCCAGCAGCCATGCGAGAGCGATCTGCGCGGGCGTGGCGTTCTTCCGCTCCCCGATGTCCGTCAGCAGCTCGACGAACGCGATGTTGGCCTTCCGAGCCTCGGAGTCGAACCGCGGCACGGTGTTGCGGAAGTCGGAACTGTCGAACTCGGTGTTCTCGTCGATCTTGCCGGTCAGGAAGCCCTTTCCGAGCGGACTGAACGGGACAAAGCCGATCTCGAGCTCCTCGAGCGTCGGCAGAATCGCCTCCTCCGGCTCGCGCCACCAGAGCGAGTACTCGCTCTGCAGCGCGGTCACCGGCTGAACCGCGTGCGCGCGGCGGATCGTCCGCACGCCCGCCTCCGAGAGTCCGAAATGCCTGACCTTGCCCTCCTCGATCAGCTCCTTGACGGTGCCGGCGACGTCTTCGATCGGCACGTTCCGGTCGACCCGGTGCTGGTAGAGAAGGTCGATCGTGTTCGTCCCGAGCCTCTTGAGTGAGGCTTCGACCGTTCGACGGATGTAGTCGGGATCGCTGTTGAGCGTGCCGGGCTGCTCGAGATTCCAGCCGAACTTGGTCGCGATCACGACCCGCTCGCGAACGGGGGCAAGCGCCTCGCCGACAAGCTCCTCGTTGGTGAACGGGCCGTAGACCTGCGCGGTGTCGAAGAGGGTCACGCCGCGTTCGACCGCGGTCCGGATCAAGGAGATCATCTGCCGTCTGTCGGCAGGCGGCCCGTAGCCGAAGCTCATTCCCATGCAGCCGAGGCCGAGCGCGGAGACCTCCAGATCGTGTCCAAGCGTTCGCTTCTCCATCTCGTCTCACCTCACGTATCACCGGCGTCCACGGCGCGCGTTCCTGCCGCTCACAGCGAGCGTACCCGCGGTGCATGACCCTCGACCAAGAGCGACCTAGACTGCCGGCATCGTGAGAAGTAACAGGCCGACATCTTCCGCAAGCGCTTCCGGGACTCGAGCCCTCCACGACGACGATCTCCGGCTGAGGATCGAGCCCTGAGACGCGCATCCGTTGTCGGCGCGTTCGTCCTGCCCGTCGTCGCTCTCGCGGGATGCGGCCACTCGTCACGGCACAGCGGCCCGGGCACGGTCACCGTCCCCGCCTACGGCGTGTATTCGCAGACGACGGTGCCCGGTTCCGCCGCGTCGGGGAAGCGCGCCTGTCGCGTCAAGGCAGGGTCTTTTGCCCGCGGGGCGCTCATGTTTCTCGCGCACGTCAGGCCACACGGGGCATATCCCGCCGACCTGTACTACGTGATCATGCGCCAGCACCTCGCCGGCTTCGAAGCCGATCGGTGCGACGTGAAGCTGCTCGGCAGCGCCCTGGCGCACGCCCTGACGGCGAGGCAGCGACGCACCCTCCTCGCGGCTCTGCCCAACCCGATGGCCGCCACCGTGGGCAAGGGACTGGATCGCGCAGGCTTCTGACCGGCCTTCGATTGGCGCGTTGTAGAGCAACCCGCCCCAACCTACTGAGAGCGATCTACGCCCAGGGCAGCCGAGCCCAGTTCGGCGGCCGCTCTCGCCGGAACCGGCCGAGCGTCGCGTACGCCTGCCTCCAGTCGGACGTCTCCTCCGCCACGCTCGCGCCGTGGCTCGCCGCGAGCTCCGACACCGGGTAGCGCACTTCCGGGCCCAGGCGCGCACCGACCATCAGGATCACGCACGGCCCCTCGCCCGCGCCCACGAAGGCGTGCTCGGTCCACGGGGGCGAGTGGAAGAAGTCCCAGGGCCGCAGGTGTCGCTCCTCGTCCTCGACGAGCAGCGCGCACTCCCCTGAGAGGACGAGGAATGCCTCCTGGTTCGCCTCGGCGTGGTAGAGGCCGGTCTCCCCGGGCTCCAGAACGGTGACGTTGATCCCGAGCTGGGCGAACTCGACCGGCGGGTCGCCGTACTCGTTGTCGAAGGCGCACCTCGCACCCCTCCTTGCCGAGTTCCACCACTCGGCGTCGCGCACGTTGACGAGGAACCAACCCTCGGTGACGGGCGAGAGACCCGATCCGAAGTCCTCGAGCTGTGCTTCGGGCACGGCCGCGATTCTCGCACCTCGGGACAGGTCTCCGATGTGGGCCGACGCGCGGGGCTGTGACAAGAAGGGGGAAGAGCGCGGCTGGGTGAGCCGGGCACTCGGCGCCCGGATGCAGGCACCGGCTAGCGTCTGCCGCATGTCTGATCTCGGAGGCGAGCTCGACGCCCTTGCGTCCGGGACAGGGTTCTCGGGTGTCGTTCGGATCGACCAAGGCGACCGGATCGACCTCGCGAGGGCGTACGGCCTTGCGCATCGCGGCCTGGAGATCCCGAACGCGGTGGATACGCGCTTCGGACTCGCGAGCGGGGCGAAAGGGTTCACGGCGCTCGCCGTCGTGAGCCTGATCGAGGAAGGCGTGCTCGAGCTCTCGACGCCCGCCCGCTCCGTCCTCGGCAGCGATCTGCCGGTGATCGACGACGGCGTGACGGTCGAGCACCTCCTCTCCCACCGGTCGGGCATCGGCGACTACCTCGACGAGGAGGCCGGATTCGAGGTCGAGGAGTACGTGATGCCGGTATCGGTGCACGAGCTCGCGACCACCGAGGACTACCTCGCGGTGCTCGACGGCCACGCGAACGAGTTCGCGCCCGGCGAACGCTTCGAGTACTGCAACGCCGGCTACGTCGTGCTGGCGCTCATTGCCGAACGCGCGAGCGGCATGCCCTTCCACGACCTGGTCGAGCAGCGCGTGTGCCGGCGGGCCGGATTGACGGACACGGCGTTCCTGCGCTCCGACGAGCTTCCCGCCCGGACAGCCCTCGGTTACGTCGAGGTCGACGGCGCGTGGAGGAGCAACGTCTTCCACCTCCCTGTGCGGGGGAGCGGCGACGGCGGGATCTACTCCACGGCCGCGGACATGAGCTCCTTCTGGCGGGCGTTCTTCGCCGGTCGGATCGTCTCCACGGACTGGGTCTCGGAGATGGTTCGGCCGCGCAGCGACGCGCCGAAGCACTCGAAGCGCTACGGACTGGGCTTCTGGCTCCACGCGTCGAACGACGCCGTCCTCCTTGAGGGGTACGACGCGGGTGTCTCGTTCCGGTCCGTGCACGATCCGCGCGCACGCGTGACGCTCACGGTGATCTCGAACACGAGCGATGGCGCGTGGCCGATCGCTCGGCATCTCGAGAATGCGGCTTCGAGCTGAGCGACCCCTGACGCGCGTTCGCCATACGGATGTCGGCCGTTGGCCGGCGGACAGATCAGCCGGTCGAGGTCGCGCGTTCAGCCGCCACCGCAAGCGCTGTCTCGTACTCGTCAGCGGTGATCCGAACGACACCCACCTCGAAGTCAGCTCTAGCCCCTGCTGATCGATCGACCTGCGACAGCACGGCGCTCATCGGTAACGGCGGGTCCCATTCCTCGACGTGAGCCAGCAGCACACCACCGGGGGAGTTGCCCGGGTAGACCTGCTCTTCCGGCCGTGTCCAATCGTGGACTGCTGAGGCAAGCTCGGCGCGGGCGATGAACGTACGCACCGGTGCGGCCAGATAGACGAGGGCGAGGTCACCCGGGGCAAGCGCGTCCCGGTGCGGCTCCTCTGCCCCGACGCCCCACATCCTCGCCCGCAGCAGTCCGCTGGCCTGCGATGCGTCGCCCCCTACGAGGTTGAAGATGTAGTGCGCCACCCCGCCGAGCGTACCGCGGACACTCGGCTGGGCCAGTGTTGCTCCTATGTCACAAGAGCGCAGCTGAGGAAGGCAGGTCGGCGTGCCGCGATAGCTTGTCGCTCGTGGGCGAGACAGCGCTGGCGGTGAGGGCGGCCGACGGGCGAACGCTCATGGTTGCGCAGTGGGGGGACCCACAGGGATTCCCAGTCTTCTCTCTGCACGGCACGCCCGGCTCGCGCCTCGGTCGTCACTACGACGAGAGCGCGTACGTCGAAGTCGGCGCGCGGGTGATCACGTATGACCGGCCCGGGTACGGCGGCTCCGACCGACATCGCGGGCGTCGGGTGCTCGACTGCGTGTCGGATGTTGCTGCGATCGCAGACACCCTCGGAGTCGAGCGCTTCGCCGTCACCGGGGGCTCGGGCGGCGGCCCGCACAGCCTCGCCCTGGCCGCCCGTCTCCCCGCTCGGGTTACGCGAGCGGGCTGTGATGTGGGCGTAGCGCCGTTCGAGACGCCGGATCTCGACTGGTTCGACGGCATGGACCCGCTCAACGTGAGGGAGTTCGGGTGGGCGTTGGAGGGAGAGGAGGTCCTCGCCCGCGAGTACGAGCGAGAGGCCGCCGAGATGCTCGAGCGCATGGCCGACGATCCGTCCAACGTGCTCGGCGAGGACTGGCAGCTGTCGGAGGCCGACCGGACTCAGCTGGCCATGCCGGAGCGGCACGAAGTCATGCGGGTGGCGATGACCGAGGCCTTCCGCAACGGGGTCTGGGGCATCGTGGACGACATGCTCTGCGCCACCAGGCCGTGGGGCTTCGACGTCACGGAGATCCGTGTTCCGACCAGGATCAAGTACGGCCTGACCGATGTGCTCGTTCCGCGCCAGCACGGCGAGTGGCTCGCACGGAACGTGCCCGACGCGGAGGTGGTGATCGATGAAGAGGGCGGCCACCTTGCCGACTCGGCGCGGTTCGCCGAGCAGTACAGCTGGCTGGTGCAACCGACCTGAGGTCGGCGCCACGCTCGGATTCGCCACCGTCTTCTCACCCGAAGGAAGCTCCCGACGGGAAGCGGTCGTGCTCGCGAGCTCCTAGGCCGACTCGACCGCCGGCTGCTCGGGCACGCGCCGCTCGCGGATCAGCAGCGCCTTGGCGGCGGTGGGCGGCAGCCACCAGTTCCACTTTCCGAACAGCCGCATCAGCGAGGGAACGAGCAGCGTCCGGATCACCGTCGCGTCGAAGATGATCCCGGCCGCCAGGCCGATCCCGAACTGCTTGATGTCCGTGCCCGGGCTCGACGAGAGCACGAAGAAGGCGAACATCAGCACGAGCGCCGCGCTCGTCACCAGCTTCCCCGTGCGCGCGAGCCCGAGTGAGATCGCCTTCGGCGTGTCCCCGAGCTCGTCGTAGGCCTCGCGCATGCGCGAGAGCATGAACACCTCGTAGTCCATCGAGAGCCCGTAGAGGAACGCGAAGATCATCAACGGGATCCACGGGATGATCGCCTGGGTCGCAGGGACGTTCCAGATCGCCTCCGCTCCGTGGCCCCACTGGAAGATGAAGACGATGATCCCGAAGGCGGCGATCAGCGAGACGAGGTTCAGGATCACGGCCTTCAGCGGCAGCACCAACGACCGGAACGCGCGCGCGAGCAGGATGAAGGTCAGCAGCACGACGAACCCGAGCACGTACGGGAAGTTGGAGTAGACGGCCGCGACGAAGTCGCGCTCCTCGCCTGCGAGCCCCCCGAGGGTGGCATTGGAGCCCTTCAGCTCCGCGCGGACGCGCTTGATCGTGCCGCGCGTCTGCGTCGCCGCGCCGTCGGCGGCAGGGAAGGCCTCGACGAGGCTCGCGTCGCCCTTGCGCCAGTCGGCCGGGGCGGCCGCTCCCGCCACGCCCTCGACCCGGCGAACCTTCGCGGCGATCGCCTTCGGGTCGCCGCCGTTCTCCACGAGCACGACGAACGGCTTGTAGACACCCGGCGTTATCCCCGCGTCCGCGAGCGCGGCGCGACCGTGAATCGCATCGCCGCTTCCCGGGAAGTCCTTGGCCTGGGCCTCGCTCGGATTCAGATGCACGCCGCAGTAGACGAGCGCGGCCACCACCGCGAGGCCGGCCGCCGCGACCGGCACCGGCCGGCGCATGACGAAGTCCGCCCAGCGACCCCAGAGGCCGTCCTCCGGGTGACCGCGGTCGACGAGCCGTTTCGGCAGCAGCCGCAGGCTGTTCACGCGCGCGCCGAGCACGGCGAGCAGCGCGGGCAGCAGCGTGATCGCCGTGATCACCGAGACCGCGGGGATGAGCATCCCGCCGATGCCGATCGAGCGGATGAACGGCAGGGGGAGCACGAGCATCGAGAGCAGGCCGACCGCAACCGTCGAGCCGGAGACGATCACCGAGCGGCCGGCGTGCGTCATCGTCTCGACGAGCGCCGTCTCGACGTCCTCGCCCTCGCGCAGCTCGTCGCGGAAGCGGAAGATCATCAGCAGCGCGTAGTCGATCGCCACGCCCAGTCCGACGAGCGCGATCAGGAACTGCACGATGATCGAGACGTTCGTGATGTAGGTGAGCGCCCAGACCAGCGTGAACGTGTTCAGGATCGCGGCGACGGCGATCGCGAGCGGCAGCAGCACCGCCGGCAGGGTGCCGAAGACGAAGAACAGGATCACGAGGCAGCCGAGCCCGCCGATGAGCGCCTCGGTCAGCACGCTCGGGCCGCCCGTGTCGCCGCCTGACGACGCCTCGTAGAGCGGGTCGCGCCCGGTCAGGTACGACTGCACGCCGGCCGGAGCCGCCGCCTTGATCTTCGCGCGCACCTGCTTGATGTGCACGGAGGAGCTGAAGGTCGGCGTGCCGGGCGGGTAGATCTCCGCGAAGGTCGTGTGGCCGTCCTTCGAGACGTAGGCGCGGCTGCCCGTCGAGAAGAACGAGGAGACGCGCGAGCCGGGGTTCACCTGCGCCGCGGCGTCGATCGCGCGCGTGATCCCGGTCTCCTTGGTCACGTCCCCGTCGCTGTGGAAGACCGCCACGAGCGGCGCCTGCTCGCCGGTGCCGAACGTCTTGAGCGTGCGCTGGTTCGCCTCGTAGGAGGAGTAGCCCGGGATCGAGAAGCTCTCGAACCAGCGGTCGGAAACCCGGCCGGCCGAGTACGCGCCGAAGAGGGTCAGCAGGACCCAGATCGCGATCACCGCCTTCCGGCGGCGGACGATCACGTGCGCGAGGCGCGCGAGGCGCGGGTGGCTGTCGGTGTCGGAGTAGGCGGCTGGGGTCGAGCTCACGGAATTCCTTTCGTCTGGTTCGCGGCGGTTCGAGGGTACCGACGGCGCGGGTGGCGAAAAGTCATCGCTCCCGCGCCGCCGACGTCCCGGCTACCTCGGCTGCACCATACGCATCTGGTTGCCCGACGGGTCGCGGAAGCCCGCGTCGACGCCGTAGGGCTGCTCCGTCGGCTCCTGCTGGAACTCGACGCCCCGCCCGGAGAGCTCCTCGTAGCTGGCGCGGCAGTCGTCGGTGGTGAAGAAGAGGCCGCTCGAGGCGCCCTTCGCCATCAGCGTCAGGATCTGCTCCCGCGTCTCGTCGTCGAAGACCGGCGGGCCGGGGACCGCCATCAGCGTGATCGCGACGTCGGGCTGGCCGGGGATGCCCACGGTGAGCCAGCGGAAGTTCCCGAGCTCGGGAACGGTCACGTCGTCGCGGAGCTCGAGCCCGAGCTTGTCGGTGTAGAAGGCGAGGGCCTCGTCCTGGTCGTGCACCCACACCTGCACGTTGGTCAGCTGCTTCAGCATCGTCTTCCTCCGTTCTCAGGGGTCGAGCCCGAAGCTAGCCGTGCCCCGCGCGGATGTCTTCTCGAAAACTGCTCGACTGCGGCCGCGCCCATGCCTGGAGGACGCACGTCGGGATGCGGGCGCGCGCGGAGGCCGGCGGATGCTGCGCGCGATAGGCCGAGGGCGAGACGCCGAACGCCCGGCCGAAGCTCGTGGTGAAGGAGCCCACGCTCCGGAGCCCCACCGCGAAGCAGATCTCGGCCACGCTGCGGTCGGTGTGGCGGAGGAGCGCAGCGGCCCGCTCGAGCCGGCGCGTGAGCAGGTAGCGGTGCGGTGTCTCGCCGAAGGCGCGGCGAAACTCGCGGCTGAAGTGCGCGGGCGAGAGGTGCGCGGCCCGCGCGAGCGCGGGCACGTCGAGCGGCTCGCGGTAACGCGCGTCGACAAGGTCCTTCGCGCGCAGCAGGTACCGCTCCGCCGGAACGGGCGCGCGCGGGCGCCCGCGGATCGCGCTAGCCGTCGCCACCCGCAGGACGGTACGTGAGGATCACGACGCCGTCCGGCCCGACCGGCCGCGACTCGACCAGCTCCAGCCTCTTCGGCGCGCCGAGCTCGCCGAAGAGGCGCTTGCCGCTGCCCAGCACGGTCGGGAAGACCATCAGCCGGTACTCGTCGACGAGGTCGCGGTCGGCGAGCGCCTGGACGAGCCGCCCGCTGCCGTGGACGACGATGTCGCCTCCCTCGCCCTCGCGGAGGCCGGCGACGTCGTCGAGGCCGATCACGCGCGAGTTGCTCCAGACGGATTCGGCGTCGTCGAGCGTCGAGGTGACGACGTACTTGGTCAGGCCGTTGAACTTGTCGGCGAACTCGCCCTCGCGCGAGGGCCAGTGCTTGGCGAACTCCTCGAACGTGCGGCGGCCGAGGAGGAGCGCGCCCGACGTCATCGTCTCGTCCAGCTTGAACTGGTCTCCTTCGTCGCCGCGCTCGAACTGGAAGGCCCAGCCGCCGCGCTCGTGCCCCTCGGACCCGCCCGGGTCTTCGAACACGCCGTCCAGCGTCACGAACTCCGTCACCACGATCCTGCTCACGTCGTCCTCCTTCGCGTCGTCATCGCGAGGTACGACCGGCGGCGCACGACGAACTCATCGGCGGCCTACGCGGCGACGGCCGACACCGGCGCGGCGGCGTCGAGCAGCTGCTCGAGCAGGTCGCGGTCGCCCTCCACGGCGACGCCGTCCCAGCGCCGCTCCAGGAAGAGGTGGTAGAGGCCGGCGCGTGAGGTCTCGAGGACGACGTCCGGGTGCTCCGCGGGGCCGGCGAATGCCCGGCCGTCCACGAGCGAGGCGACCTCGTCGCCGATGCGGAGCTCGAACGCTCCGTCCGGGGCCACGGGGGCGAAGACCACGTCGAGCGCGCCGCGCAGCCACCCGGGCGCGACCAGATCGTCGTCCTGCGGGGCCGGCAGGGAACGCAGCCCCCAGAGCGTGAGCTCGCGCACGACCGGCTTGAGCGCCGCTCCGTACGGCGTCAGCTCGTAGACCTGGGCCGCCGCCGGCGGGGGAAGGCGGCGCCTGGCGACGACGCCGTAGGCCTCGAGGTCCTTGAGCCGCGTGGCGAGGACGTTGGTGCCGATCCGGGGCAGCGCCTCGGCCAGGTCGGTGTAGCGCTTGGGGCCCTTCAGAAGCTCGCGCACGATCAGCAACGACCAGCGCTCGCCGACCAGCTCGAGCGCGTGGGCGACGGGGCAGTGCTGCTCGTAGTGCTTCGCCATGCGCGCAGTGTAGCGCTTCTGCTTGCTGTTTCGAAGGGAATACTTGTTTTTTGAAAGTCGTTCCTGCTACGTTGCAAGCACCTCGATAGCGAAAGGAACGACGAAATGGTGGCTTCGGAACGACGCAAGTGGCTGGCGCTGGGGCTCCTCAGCGCGGTGCAGTTCATGGTCGTCCTGGACATCGCGATCGTCAACGTCGCGCTGCCCTCGATCAAGGTCGACCTCGGGTTCTCGCAGGAGAACCTCCAGTGGGTGATCAGCGCCTACGCGCTGGTCTTCGGCGGCTTCCTCCTGCTCGGCGGCCGCGCCGCCGACCTCCTCGGGCGGCGGCGCATCTTCCTCGTAGGCGTGGCGGTCTTCACTATCGCCTCCTTCCTCGCGGGGATGGCCTGGTCGGAGGCGTCGCTGATCGCGGCGCGCGCCCTCCAGGGGCTCGGCGCGGCGATCATCTCGCCCGCGGCCCTCTCGATCCTCTCGACGACGTTCCGCGAAGGCCGCGAGCGCAACGTCGCGCTCGGCGTCTGGGGCGCGGTCGGCGGCTTCGGCGCGGCCGCGGGCGTCCTGCTCGGCGGCGTCCTGACCGACGCCCTGAGCTGGGAGTGGATCTTCTTCGTGAACGTCCCGGTCGGCTTGACGGCGTTCGCCCTCGCCCCGGTTCTACTCGCCGAGAGCCGCGACGCGCGCGTGAGCAGCTTCGACGTGCCGGGCGCGGTGCTCGTCACGGGGGGCCTCTCCTCGCTCGTGTACGCGATCACGCAGGCCGGGCAGCACGGCTGGCTGGCCGGTCAGACGCTGGGCTACTTCGGGGCCTCTCTCGCTCTGCTGGTCGGGTTCGTCGCGTGGGAGCTGCGGCATCCCGAGCCGCTGATGCGTCTCGGCATCTTCCAGATCCGGACCGTGAGCGGCGCGAACGTGGCCGGCTTCATCCTCGGAACGGCGATGTTCTCGATGTTCCTGATGCTGACGCTGTACATGCAGCAGGTACTGGGGTTCTCGGCGATGAAGACCGGCGTCGCGTACCTCGCCGTCGCCGGCACTGCGATCGTGTGGTCGGCGGTAGCTGCACAGTTGGTGACGCGGGCGGGCGTGAAGCCGGTGCTCGTCGCCGGCATGACGGCGCTGACCGCAGGCCTCGTCTACTTCACCCAGGTCTCGGTCGGCGGCAGCTACCTCGGCGACCTGCTGCCGGGCTTCCTGCTCGTGGGGTTCGGGGTCGGCTTCTCGTTCGTGCCGATCTCGATCGCGGCGCTGGCGGGCGTGGAGGCGGCCGAGGCGGGCCTCGCCTCCGGCCTGATCAATACCTCGCAGCAGATCGGCGGGGCGCTCGGGATCGCCGCCCTCTCGACGATCGCGAGCTCCCGGACAGACGACGCGCTCGCGACGGGCACGGCCCTCCCGAACGCGCTGGTGGACGGGTTCACGGCGGCCTTCATCGCGGGCACGGGCATCGCGGCGGCCGGCATCGTCGCCGCGCTGACGCTGATCAGCCGCCGCGAGCTGGAGCAGGCGCCGGCAGTCGAAGCCGAAGCGGCACTCGACCTCGCCGCCTGAACGACCTGGCGCAGGGGGACCCCGGGTCCCCCTGCGCAGCTCCTAGCGAGGCTGCGGGACGACGCGGATGTACGGCTTCGGCGAGTCCCACTCGCCGAAGAGCTCGCGCGCCTCGTCGTCCGAGACCGAGCCGGCGATGATCACGTCGTCGCCCTGCTGCCACTGCGCCGGGGTCGCGACCTTGTGGCTCGCGGTCAGCTGCAGCGAGTCGATCACGCGCAGCACCTCGTCGAAGTTGCGGCCCGTCGTCATCGGGTAGACGAGGATCAGCTTGATCTTCTTGTCTGGCCCGATCACGAAGACGTTGCGGACGGTCTGGTTGTCGGCCGGCGTGCGATCCCCCGCGTAGCCGGACACGTCGCTCCCGAGCATCCCGTAGAGCTTCGAGACCTTGAAGTCGTGGTCGCCGATGATCGGGTAGTTGGGCGCCTGGCCCTGCGTCTCCTCGATGTCCCTCGCCCAGCCGTCGTGGCTGTCCACCGGGTCGACCGAGAGGCCGATCACCTTCACGCCGCGCCGGTCGAACTCCGGCTTGATCTTCGCCATGTAGCCGAGCTCGGTCGTGCAGACCGGCGTGAAGTCCTTCGGATGCGAGAACAGGACGGCCCACGATTCCCCGATCCAGTCGTGGAAGCCGATCGGCCCTTCGGTCGTCTGGGCCTCGAAGTCGGGTGCGGTGTCGCCGATCTGCAGCGCCATGGTGTGCCCTCCTTGAACGCGATTCGCGGGAGCGTATTCCCTCGGGCTCCTCGCGGGTCGCGAACCGATACGACCGCCCGTCCGTAGAACCAGCCAAGACGCTCGCGCAGGGAAAGGAGGTGGTGCTCGTGGCCACGCTCCATGAACGGCAGACGGAGCAACGCGGACTGGGCTCCCCGAGCCGAACGCGGTGGCTCGTCCTCATCGGGGTCGCCGCGGCCGTGATCGCCGTCATCGTGCTGGTGGCGGTGCTGAGCAGCGGCGGCGGCGGAGCCCCCGGCTACTAGACACCGAGATGAGGGGCGGCCCCCACGGCCGCCCCTCTGTCCTCACGGCCGAAGCAGGTAGAAGCGCCAGAAGTCGTGCTCGATCGCGAGGACCTCGCAGGAGGCGAAGCCCGCCTCGCGCGCGTAGCGCTCGACCGTCGCCGGCCGCATCACCGTTCCCGTCCCCGCCGCACCCTCTCCGACCATCCCGACGGGCAGGCAGTGGAAGACGCTGAAGCCGTAGAACAGCCGCTCGATCTCGCTCGCGGGTGCCGTGAACTCCTCCGCGGTGCGCTCGTCGCCGACGAGGACGAGCCCGCCGTCGGCCAGGAGCGCGCGAATCGAGCGGAGCACCTCGACGGGGTAGGACATGTCGTGCAGCGCCTCGAAGATCGTGACGAGGTCGCAGCGGCCCTCGAGGCCTGAGTCGGCCGCGTCACGCGCGTGGAATACGACGCGGTCCTCGACGCCGCTTCCCTCGAGGTTCCGCTGCGCGAACTCGATCGAGGCGAGGTCCGAGTCGACCCCGTCGACGCGCACCAGCGGGTAGGCACGCGCGAGCTCGATGCTCGACCAGCCCTGGCCGCAGGCGACGTCGGCCACCCGGGCCGGCGGCTCGGAGACCAGGCGCTCGTGGAGCTCGGGGATCGCCGGCAGCCACTCCTGGCCGAGGAACCGCGCGAACAGCGGGCGCGTGAAGGCCGCCTGGGACTCGTGCAGGTCCTCGCCGTACTGGGCATAGGGCACCCCGCCGCCGTTGCGGAACGCCCCGATCACCTCGTCGATGGGCCGTAGCGAGGCGACGACCGCGCGGGCGAGCGCAGCCACGTAGTCGAGGCTCGAGGTGTCGAGCAGGGCCTCGTCGTGCCCCTCCGGGAGCCGGAAGCGCCGCTCGCCGTCCTCCTCGACGTCGAGCAGCGAGCCCGCCGCCTGCTGCTCCAGCCACTCGCGCGCGTAGCGCTCGTGGACGTCCGCCGCGGCGGCCAGCTCGGCAGGCGTCGCCGACCCGAGCTCGCGCAGCGCGCGGTACAGGCCCAGCCGGTCTCCGACGTAGACGGAGACGAGCTCGAACGCGCCGATCGCGCTCCCGAACAGTCGTCCGACGAGCTCGTCCCTGCGCTCGTCGGCGCTCATAGCCGCTGCCATGACGTGCACCTCCAGGTAGACCGGGCAATCTTCGACCCTCCTCGCGCAGCGGGCAAGCGCCGGCAGTAGGGTTTCCCTCCGTGGCGACCGGGCAGCTGCAGGGAGCCGGCGAGGTTCGCGAGGGGCGCGAGCGCCTCGTGCCGCGCGGCATCGCCACTACCGACCTCGTCGTCACGCGCGCGGAGGGCGCGACCCTCTGGGACGCCGACGGCAACGAGCTGCTCGACTTCGCCGGCGGCATCGCGTGCCAGAACCTGGGCCACAACCCGGAGGCCGTGGTGCGCGCGGTGCACGACCAGGTCGACCGCTACCTGCACCAGTGCTTCATGGTCGGGATCTACGAGCCGTACGTCGAGGTGGCGCGGCGCCTCGCCGCGTTCTGGCCCGGGGACACGGCGACGAAGACGCTGCTCGTCAACTCGGGCGCCGAGGCGGTGGAGAACGCCGTCAAGATCGCGCGCGCCGCGACGGGCCGCCCCGGGGTCGTCGTCTTCGACCGCGCCTTCCACGGACGGACGAACCTGACCATGGCGATGACCTCGAAGCTCGTCTACAAGCAGGGCTTCGGGCCGCTCGCGCCGGAGGTCTACCGCGCGCCGGCTCCGTACCCCTACCGCGGCGTCTCGGTCGAGGACGCGCTGGCCGGAGTGGAGCTGCTCTTCAAGCAGGACGTCTCCCCGGATGCGGTCGCGTGCGTGGTGCTCGAGACCGTGCAGGGCGAGGGCGGCTTCATCCCGATGCCCACCGAGTTCGTCCGCGCGCTGAAGGAGCGCTGCGAGGAGCACGGGATCGTCTACGTCGCCGACGAGGTGCAGTCCGGCTGCGGGCGCACGGGCACCGTCTGGGCGATCGAGCACTCGGGCGTCGAGCCGGACCTGATCGTCTCGGGCAAGACGCTCGGCGGCGGGCTCCCGCTCGCGGCGGTGACGGGGAAGGCGGAGCTGATGGACGCGCCGCACCCCGGCGGGCTCGGCGGCACCTTCGGCGGCAACCCCGTCTCGTGCGCCGCCGCCTGCGCGGTGCTCGACGGGCTCGCCGAGCCGGGCTTCCGCGAGCGCGCCGAGGCCGTGGCGCGGCTGATGCGCTCTCGCCTCGATGAGCTCGCCTCCGCTTCCGACGAGATCGGCGAGGTGCGCGGCCTCGGCGCGATGCTCGCCCTCGAGCTGGCGGAGCGCTCGCCCGACCGTGCCCGCGAGATCACCGTCTCGGCCCGCGAGCAGGGCCTCCTGCTGCTCTCGTGCGGCCTCTACGGCAACGTCATCCGCCTGCTGCCGCCGGTGACGGCGACCGACGAGGAGCTCGAGCGCGGCCTGGGCATTCTCGAGCAGACCTTCGCCGCCTAGCCCCGGCGGGCTGCGCGGGCGTCGAGCCGGGGTGGCTACGGCCGGATGTTCTGGTTGAGCCGGAAGACGTTGTCGGGATCCCACTCGCGCTTCAACGCCACGAGCCGCTCGTACTTCGCATCCCCGTAGATCGTGCGAGCGACCTCAGCGCCGACCTCGGCGACGTCGTTGACGTAGCGGCCGCCCGAGGCGAACGGCGCCAGGTCGGCAAGCGCGTCACGCCCCCACGCGCGGCAGGGCTCGTCGAGAGCGGGATCGTCCCAGAGCGCTTCCGCCGCCAGCCAGACCGCGGCCTCGCGGCCCGTGAAGGCCGTCGCCTCCTCGGGGACCTCCGCGATCGCCCGGCCCCAGGCCCACACGGAGAACTCGCAGTCGGCCCCGCCGGGGGCGCGCGCAGCGTGCTCGACGCAGAGGTCGACCGCGGCGTCCGGGAACGACGGGAGGAAGGCGCTCTTCATGTAGAAGCGATGCCCCCAGTCCTGCGTCTCGTCGTTGAGGTGCTGTGCCGCCAGATGCGGCATCGCCCCGATCGAGTCCGTGACCGGGGGCCCGAACGCCCGCACGCCCGCGAGGTCGCGCTCGGCCTGCCCGGGTGAACCGCAATGCGCGACCGTGAGGAAGGCGAAGGCCTCCGCGGCCGATCGGTCGCGCGCGGTGCCGAACGACAGGAAGAGCTCGTCCGGGCCGCTCTCGGCGAGCTCGCGGAACAGTCCCGCCAGCTCGCGCGCCCGCTCGAGCGGATGGGTGACTCTCCCGAAGGTGATCGCGTGGTCGAGCGGATGGAGCCGGTACTCGAACGACGTCACGATCCCGAAGTTCGGACCGGCCCCGCGCAGGCCCCAGAAGAGCTCCGGGTGCTCGTCCTCGGAAGCGTGCACGAGCCGGCCGTCCGCGGTCACGAGCTCGACGGAGACGAGGTTGTCGATCGTGAGCCCGAACTTCCGCTGGAGCCGTCCCATCCCGCCCCCGAGCGTCAGCCCGGCGACGCCGGTGTGCGAGACGACGCCGACCGGGCACACGAGCCCGTGCGCCTGGGCCGCGTCGTCGAGCTCGGCGAGGAGCGCGCCGCCGCTCACCCGGGCCGTGCGCCGTCCGGGATCGGCCTCGGCTCCCCGGATCGCGGAGAGGTCGATCACGATCCCGTCGTCGCAGGTCGAGAGCCCGGGGATGCTGTGGCCGCCGCACCGTACCGCGACGACGAGCTCCTCCTCGCGCGCGAAGCGCAGCGCAGCGACGACATCGTCGACGCCTGCCGGCCGGACGACGACGGCGGGTCGGCGGTCGAACACCGTGTTCCAGACGGCCCGGGCCCGGTCGTACCCGGGGTCCGCCGGGAGGACGATCTCGCCGGCAAACGCCTCGCGAAGTGAGCTCAGGCCCTTCACGCAGGCACATCATCGCCGAGTCGAGCCGCCGGGGCCCACCGGTCGTTCCGATCGCGTCGGCCCGCAGAGCCGCCTGCGTGGCCTAGGCTCCCCGCGTGACCACCGATGCGTTCGCCCGGAGCGCCGCAGCGCTCGAGGCCGAGACGACCATCCGCGGGCTGCTCGGGGCGGCCTGCCGGGAGCTCGTCGACCTGCTCGACGCAACCGCCTGCGCGGTCTCGCGCGTGATCGGCGACCTGCTCGTCGGGCTCGACGAGCACACGACCTCGGGCCGGCCGCTGGCACACGGCCACGAGTACCTGATCTCGGACTTCCCGCTCACGCGCGAGGTCGTCGAGACGGCCCGGCCGCGCTGGGTCTCGCGACTGGACGAGAACCCGGAGGCGAACGAGGCCGCGCTGCTCGAGAAGCTCGGCTTCCAGTCGCTGCTGATGGTCTGCCTGCCCACGAGAGCCGGCTGCTGGGGCCTCGTCGAGGTCTACTCGGAGGACGACCGCTTCGACGAGCGGCACGCCGAGCTCGCGGCGCGCTTCGCCGCTCACATCGGCGAGCTGCTCGAGCGGCTCGAGCCGCCGGAGACACGCTGAGCGTCTGCTAGCTTGGCCTCGTGGCCGAGCGCTACCACGTCGTCTGCCCCCACTGCTCGAAGGAGTTCGAGGCCGAGCTGCTCGTCGCGACGTCCGCGCCGGGCCCGCGCGGGTTCAAGTGCCCGCACTGCCGCCTGTTCGTCCCCTTCGAGCGCGCGGCGGCCGAGCAGCGCGAAGAACCGGCGGCCTAGCTCCTCCTACGCTGCGAGCGAGGTTCGCAGCGCGGCCAGCCGCGCGTGGGCGGGGCTCCCGCCGAGCACGAAGACGCGGACCGAGTTCCTGCCGGTGCGGAAGGCCGACTCCGGCGCCAGCAGCGAGAAGCGGACGGGCCCGCCGCCGGGGTTGCGGTAGGCGACGCTGACCGCGGCGATCCGCCCGTTCAGGGCGACCGCGACCGCCTGGCCGACGTGCACGCCCGAGAGCGTGCCGGCAAGAGGCGAGGGCACGTACGGCGAGCGGCGCGGGTACCGCCGCAGCAGCTTGCTCCCGACGGCGTCGAGGTGGGCCGACGCGCCGGGGTCGCCCGTCGCGGCCAGGGTCGAGACGCTCGTGCCGACGAGGCGCCTGTACGCGCCCGTGCCGGCGAACTCCGATCCCCAGGAGCCGCTGCCGAAGAGCCCGAGCTGACGCTCGAGCGACGCGCGACGCTGCGCGAGAGCGGCCGGGTAGGAGGCGACGACCCCGGCCACGTCCACCCGCGACGGCGGCCGCGTGCCCGAGAGCACCGAGCGGCCGTCGGTCTTCCACGGAATCCTGATCCCGAGCGCGTCGGCCATCGTCGGGAGGATGTCCACCGTCTGCACGTGCGTGTCGACGACGCGGCCCTGCTGCTGCCCGGGCAGGCGCAGGAAGAGCGGCGTGAACGCGAGCTCGGCGAGGTTCGTCCTCGTCGGGTGGCGGCGTAGGTCGCCGCCGCGGAAGCTGACGCCGTGGTCGGCGGTGACGACGACCAGGGCCTTGTCCCAGAGCCCGGTCCGGTGCATCCGGCGCAGGAACGCACCGAGCAGCCTGTCGGTGAAGCCGGCCTGCAGCAGGTGGCGCTGCCAGGCCTGCACCGCGAGCTGCCCGTTGAGCCAGAGCTCGCCGTTGCGGCCGGGCGCGTTCGGCGCCGTCACGGCTCGCGCACGGCCGTCCGGGAGGTAGAGCCAGGGCGTGTGCGGCAGCAGGACGTGGATGAAGTAGAGCGTCGGCGGCCCTCCCCCCGGCTTCCGCAGCGAGGCGACGAACCGGTCGAAGTCGTGGACCCGCCCGAGGTAGAACGTCTTCAGGTCGACCTTCGGCAGCCCCGAGCCGCCGCCGTCGAGGACCTCCGTCGAGGCGGAGCCGAAGTTCCCCCACGACTCGTCGATCACCGGCAGCCGGTCTTCGAGCGCGGGCGGCGCGAGCAGGTGCAGGTAGACGACTTTCACGTCGGAGTAGAGCGACGAGAGCCGCGACTCGGCGGTGCCGTTCTTGCGTTTGCAGAGCGACTGCGGGCAGAGGCGCGTCTGGGACTCCGTGACCTGCATCCGGTAGCGCTTGCCGAGCAGCGTGAAGAGGTTGTCCGGGTGATCGCGGAAGATCGGCAGCGCGCCCTTCGCCGGCTTCTTCCCGGAGAGGATCGCCGGCACCGCGACGGTCGTCGACGCCGAGAGCGTGGTCGTGTTCCGGTACCAGGTCGACCCCGCCGCGAGCCGGGCGAAGTTCGGGAAGCGACGGGCGTCGATCCCGCCGCTCGCGTCCTGGAGGTCGATCACGGGGAACTCGTCGAAGAGCACGAAGACGACCGGCGTCGTCGCGCGGACGCGGATCGCCGTCGCCTGCGCGTCGCCGCTCGAGATCACCAGCTTCGACGTCGGCGAGTCGAGCAGGAACAGCGCGAGGAAGAGGAGCGGCGCGGCCCCGAGCAGCGTGAGGAAGGAGCGCGCCGGGCGCCACCACCAGGCGGCGAGCGCGACCGCCAGGCCGATCGCGACCGCGCCGGCGACCAGCACCGTCGTGCCGTCCACGCCGGAGCGCTTCAGCGCCTGCACGCCGAAGACCGCTCCCAGGAAGCCGAGGAAGACGTGGTGCAGCACCTGCGCGGCCGTCGCGCTCACCGCCGCGACGACGAGCTCGACGGCGAGCAGGACGAGCGCCGGCCCGAAGGTCACGACGAGCGCGAAGAGCACGATGTCGGACGGAGTCGAGCCGCGAACGGCGAAGAACTCGGCGTTCTTGCCGAGCAGGTCGAAGAGCGGCTGGGCGAGCGCGAATCCGGAGGCGGCGAGCAGCTGTGCGCCCCGCGCCGCGGGCACCCCCAGCCGACCCCTCCACGCGACGCGCGAGACGTGCACGTCTGCGACTGCCATCGCCGGAAGTATCCCTCGTTCAAGGGATGGCCGCCGGGTGCCGATAGCCACCCGGTGGCGGTAGATGTCTCCGTACCACGCCCGGCTGCGGTCTCTCGCGCGGCCACGGTCCCCGCACGCCTGCTGCTCACCGGGATCGTGGCCGCGAGCTTCCTGCTGCGGTTCGTCGCGGCGCTCTGGCACACGACGCCGCTCTACTTCCCGGACGAGTACATCTACTCGGGGATCGCGCGCTCGCTCGCCGAGAGCGGCAGGCCGCTGATCCGCGGCTCCTCGGCCCACTTCCCCGCGATGCTCGAGCCCCTGCTCGCGGCGCCGTTCTGGCTGTTCCACGATCCCGCCACCGCCTACCGGCTGACCCAGGCGGAGAACGCGCTCGCCATGTCGCTGGCGGCGATCCCGATGTACCTGCTCGTGCGGCGGCTCGGCGGCGGTTCCTGGCCGGCGCTCGCGGCGGCGGCGCTGACGGTCGCCTCGCCCGACCTGTTCTTCGCCTCGTTCGTGCTCGCGGACGCGATCGCGTACCCGCTCGTGCTCGGCGCGGTCTACGTCGGCGTCTCCGCGCTCGCCGAGCCGACCCGGCGGCTGCAGCTCGGCTTCGCGGCGCTGGCGGTGCTCGCGACCTTCGCGCGCATCCAGTACGTGTTCCTGCCGCTCGTCTTCGTCGCCGCCGCGCTGGTGGTCGAGCGCGGCTCGGTGCGTGCGACGTGGACGCGGTTCCGTCTCTCGCTGCTCGTGTACGCGGCGCCGCTCGCGCTCGCCGCGGCGCTCGGTCCGAAGCGGCTGCTCGGTTACTACTCCGGCGTCGCCGACCTGCACGTGAAGCCGGGCGAGATCGCACACTGGTTCGGGACGGACGCGATGCTGCTCGCCTACGCCGCCTGCTTCGCACTCGTGCCGGG
>DATIFC010000186.1:0-8236 GCA_035455445.1 Gaiellaceae bacterium
GGGTAGCAGACGAGCTGGCCGGGCCCGTGGTAGGTCGACTTGCCGCCGCGGTCGGTCTCGACGATGTCGACCGCAGCGCCTTCGGGCACGTGCAGCTCCCCCTCGCCGGTGCGCCGGCCGAGCGTGATCACGGGGGTGTGCTCGAGCAGCAGCACGGTGTCGGGCAGCTCGCCGTCGGCGACCCGCGCGGCCACCGAGCGCTGCAGCTCCCACGCCTCCTCGTACGGCACGGGCTCGCGAAGGTGCATGACGTAGCCGGGGCGGCTCACGCGCGGAGCGTAGCGGCCTGCGCGGCCGCCAGGACTGCGAGCGTCGCGACCGTCACGCCGACGAGCACGGCGCCCGCGGTCGACCAGCCGCCGGCGGCGAGGGGACCTCCGAGCGGTCGAGCTAGGCGCCTCCGAGCAGAATCGAGCCGTTCGCGATCTCGCGCTGGATCTCGAGCCACGAAGCGACCGGCTCGTCGAATTCGGCGCTGACGTCGCGCCCGACGTCCACCAGGGTGCGCTGCCACACGCGAGCGCGGCCGATCGGCGCCAGGAAGTACGCCTGCGCGAAGGACGTCCGAAGCTCAGCCGGCGGCGCGAAGCGCGTGAACGGCTCGAGGTACGCGTCCCGCAGTCGCTCCACCTCGCGCGACCCCGGCTCGTAACCGCCGCGCTCTGTCGCCGAGCGCAGCGCGAGCAGCGGGCCGAGGAACGGGTGGGTGACGCTCGACTCGGCCCAGTCGATCAAGACCGGCCGCCCGTCGCGGACGAAGACGTTCCCGTCGTGGGCCTCCTGGTGGGCCACCGTGGCCGGGATCCCGTCCTCCAGCGCCGCCGCGGTGCGGGCCACCATCTCGTAGAGGTCGTCCCGGCCGGCGACCGCCTCGTAGAGCGCGGGCAGCCGCGCGGGCCGCTCGTCCGGCGTGCCGACCGCGAGCGCCTCGTCGACGAGCGCGGCGAAGTCGATCTGCAGTTCCGCCCACTCCGCGAGGATCGTCTCCCAGCGCGGCTCCGTCTCACCCGCGTCGAGCACGTCCCGGAGCCGCGGCCCGGCGTCGCGCGTCAGTAGCCGCGTACCCTCCGCCGCGACCACCTCCGGCAGCGCGTCAGGGCGTCGCCGGGCGAGCAGCGCCGTGAGGGCGGGCTCGAACGCGTGCGCAGGCGGGTCCTCCTTGAACCACACGACGCCCTGGGCCGTCGGTACGCGCGCCACGGCCGACCACGGGCGCGTCCGCTCGAGCTCGACCTCGCCGGTCCGCTCGACGTGCCCGTCGATCCAGCCGATCGCCCGGTCGAGCCACCCCGGCTCGTCCCAGGCCAGGCTCACCTCAGTAGTTGTCCTCGCCCCAGGTCTCGAGCCGCTCGCGCAGGTCGCGCAGGAAGCGGCCCGCGAGCGCGCCGTCCACCAGCCGGTGGTCGTAGGTGAGCGTCAGGTTCATGATCGGCCGGATCGCGATCACGTCCTCGCCGCGGTCGTCCTCGATCACCCACGGCCGCTTCACCACCGCGTACGTGCCGAGGATCGCTGCCTGCGGTTGGCTGATCACCGGCGTGCCGTGGAAGGTGCCGTAGCCGCCGGGGTTCGTGATCGTGAAGGTGCCGCCCTGGACGTCGTCGGGGAGCAGCTTCTTGTCGCGGGCGCGCGCCGCGATCTCGGCGATCGCACGCGCCATCCCGAGCAGGTTCAGGCCCTCCGCGTTGCGCACCACCGGGACGATCAGGCCCTTGCCGTCGGCGAGCTCGACCGCGAAGCCGAGGTTGACGTAGTTGCGCGTCACGATCTGGTCGCCGCGCAGCTCGCCGTTGATCCACGGGTAGTCGCGCAGCGCGTCGACGGTCGCGCGTGCGACGAAGGCGAGGTAGGTCGGGTTGACGCCGTAGGAGGCCTGGTACTCGCCCTTCAGCTTCTTGCGGATCGAGACCACGTTGGACATGTCGACCTCGATCGCGCTCGTGACGTGCGCGGAGGTGTCGAGCGAGCGGCGCATGTGCTCGGCGATCCCGCGCCGCATCGCGTTCACCGGCTCGAAGCTCTCGCCCGGCTCCGGCTGCGCCGCGGTCATCGCAGGCTGCGGTTGGACGGGAGTTGCTGTCGGGGCGGGAGCAGGCGGGGCGGGAGCAGGCTCGGGCGCGGCAGGCGGTGGCGGGGCGGGCGCCGGCTCCGGCGGAGCCTGCGGAGCAGCGGGAGCGGCTGCCTCCGGCTGCGGGGGGACCGGGGCGGGCTCCGGCGGTGCGCCGCCGGACTCGACGAACGCGAGGATGTCCTTCTTCGTCACGCGGCCGCCGCGGCCGGTGCCGGAGACCTGGTCGACGTCGACCCCGTGCTCGGAGGCGATGCGCGCGACGACCGGCGACACGAAGGTGCGCTCGCCGGCCCCGTCGCCGTCGGCGGCAGCCGGCGCGGGAGCCGGGGCCGGGGCCTGCGCTGCGCCGGGCTCGGGCTCTGACGGCGCCGTGGCCTCAGGCTCGGGCGGCGGCGCGGCCGCTTGGGGCTCGGGCTCTGGCGGCGCAGCCGCTTCTGGCTCGGGCTCGGGCTGCGGGGCCGCCTCCGGCGTCGCTGGCTCGGACGGTGCGGCGGGCGCCTCCTCGGCGGGAGCCGCGCCCTCGGGCGCGATCACCGCGAGCTTCGTCCCGACCTCGACGGTCTCGCCTTCCTGCACCAGGATCTGCTGGACGACCCCCGAGCCGGGGCTCGGCACCTCGGTGTCGACCTTGTCGGTCGAGATCTCGAGCAGCGACTCGTCCGCCGCGACCGGCTCGCCCTCCTGCTTGAGCCACTTCGTGATCGTCCCCTCCGAGACGGAGACGCCCATCTGCGGCATGACGACGTCGATCGACGCGGTTGTGGCCATCAGTACTCGGCCACCTCGCGGATCCCGGCGACGACATCCTCGACCTGCGGGATGAAGGCCTTCTCGAGCGGCGGCGAGAACGGCACCGGCGTATCGGGCGCGGCGATCCGCTTCAGCGGCGCGTCGAGATCCTCGAACGCCTCCTCCGCGATCGTCGCCGCGATCTCGCCCCCGAACCCGCCGGTCAGGGTGTCCTCGTGGAGCACGACCACCTTGGAGGTCTTCGACACGGAGTCCAGGACGGCCTGCTTGTCCCATGGGATCAGCGTGCGCAGGTCGAGGATCTCGACGGAGATCCCCTCGCCCTCGAGCTGCTGCGCCGCCTCGCCGGCGGTGTGGACCATCGCGCCCCACGTGATCACCGAGACGTCCTCGCCCTCGCGATGGAGTCGCGCCCTGCCGAACGGCAGCTCGTAGCGCTCGTCGGGCACCTCGGCCTTCAGGCGCCGGTAGAGGTGCTTGTGCTCGAAGTAGAGGCAGGGATTGGGGTCCTGAATGGCCGTCGCGAGCAGGCCCTTCGCGTCCTCGGGCGTCGCCGGGCAGATCACCTTCAGGCCCGGGATGTGCGCGAACGAGCTCTCGGGGTTCTGCGAGTGGAACGGGCCGCCGCTGAAGCCGCCGCCGGACGGGAGGCGCACCGTGATCGGCACCGGCGTCCCCGCGCGCCAGCGCTGCTTGGCGGCGACGGTGACGAGGTGGTCCCACGCGCAGGAGATGAAGTCCGCGAACTGCATCTCCGCGACCGGCCGCATGCCCATGATCGCGGCGCCGGTGCAGCCGCCGACGATCGCCGTCTCGGAGAGCGGCGCGTCGATCACCCGCCACGGGCCGAACTCCTCCTGGAAGCCGAGCGTGACCTTGAAGGCCCCGCCGTAGACGCCCACGTCCTCGCCGATCACGAAGACGCGCTTGTCGCGCCGCATCTCCTGGCGGAGGCCGTCGCTGATCGCCTGAAGGTAGGTCTTCTCGGGCATTCCTCGATTACTTGTGGTGGGGGGTGTCGAGATCCTCCGGCGTGGCGAATACGCCGTCGAGCACCGACGAGGCGTCGGGCATCGGCGATTCCTCCGCGCGCTGGAGGGCGTCGTTCAGCAGCTTCTTGACGCCCGCGGAGATCTCGTCCTCCTGCTCGTCGCTCAGGTTCGCGTGCTCGCGCAGCCAGCTGCGAAAGCGCTCGATCGGGTCGTTGGCGGCCCAGCGCTCGAACATGTCCTTCGGGACGTAGAAGGCGTCGTCGTGCACCGCGTGACCCTCCATGCGCAGGGTCAGGCACTCGATCAGCGTTGGCCCGCCGCCCTCGCGCGCCTTCTCGATCGCGCGCCTCGCCTCGCGGTAGACGGCCAGCACGTCGTTGCCGTCGACGACCACGCCCTCGAAGCCGTAGGCCTCGGCGCGGTCGGCGACGTGCTCGGTCGCGTACTCGAGGTAGGTCGGCGTCGAGTACGCCCACTGGTTGTTGTCGCAGACGAACACGACCGGGAGCTTGCGCACGCCGGCGAGGTTCATCGCCTCGTGCGTGTCGCCGCGCGCGGAGGCGCCCTCGCCGAACCAGCCCACGGCGACGCGCCGCTCCTCCCGGATCCGGAAGGCGAGCGCGCAGCCGACCGCGACCGGCAGCATCGCCGGCAGGTGGCTGACCATCGCGAGCAGCCCGAGCTTGGAGTCGGCCATGTGGACGTTGCCGTCCTTGCCCTTCGTCGGCCCGTCGGCGCGGCCCATGTACTGCGCGAAGATCCGCCAGGGCTCGACGCCGCGCGTCACGTGGACGCCCATGTCGCGGTGGAGCGGCGTGCCGACGTCGTCTGCGCCCATGGCGGTCGCGATGCCCACCGACGCCGCCTCGTTCCCACGGCCCGTGTAGAAGGAGCCGGGGATCTTGCCCTGCTTGTAGAGGATGTGGCCGCGTTCCTCGATCGCGCGCGTGATCAGCATGTTGCGGTAGACGCCGAGCAGGTCCTCGTGGTCGAGGCCGGCCTCCCTGACTTCCTGCAGCGAGCCGACGGGCTCGGCTTCACGGGCGATCGCCATCGCGCGGAACTCTAGCGATCGGTCTGGCTACAGTCGGCCCGTGAGCCGCGCGCGCAACTGGTTGCAGGAGGAGCGGCGCAGGACGCTCGGCGACTGGGTCGCCTTCTGCCTTCGCTGCGGCTACGTGCAGCGCTACTTCGAGGAGTTCGTGGCGGAGCTTCCCCCGACGTGCCCGCAGTGCGGCGGCGAGCTGCGTTCGCGGTGCCCGGCCTGCGGCGCGCGCTTCGCCTCGGCCTTCGCCGTCGAGTGCGAGGAGTGCGGTGGGGAGCTGCGTCCGCCCGAGCAGTTCGGCGTGCCGATCCGGAAGCGCTAGGAGCGGATCTCGGAGAAACGGATCACCGTCACGACGTCGTCGGGGCCGACGTCGCGGTTGTAGAGCTGGCCGAGGAACGACGCCATCTCCTCGGGTCGGCGGATCTCCGGGTTGTCGTGCTCGATCTCCCGCGGGGAGAGGTCACGCAGGGTCTTCACCTCGACCTTGTCGATCACGGCGTCGAAGATCCTCTGCCGCGGGCTGAAGCGGGTTCCCGCGAGCACCTGCACGATCATCCCCTTGCGGTACTTCCGCGATTTGTCGCCGAGGCGGATCGTGGCCGTCTTGCGGCCGCTGCGCAGCTGGTCCGCCACCATCGGCGAGTAGAAGTTCAGCGCGTACACGGCGTCGTCGTCTCCTGCCACGGGGCGCGGGGGATCATAGTGCCCTGACGGCCTCGAGCGCCTTCGCGGCCATCTCCTGCTCGCCCTTGTACGCCAGCAGGCGCTCCCCCTGGTCGAGCCGCAGCCACTGCACCTCGTCCACCTCGTGGGCCGTCGCGGGCGGCAGATCGCCCAGGCGCCCGCGCGAGTAGCGGACGAGGTAGAAGCTGACCACCTTGAAGACCCGCTCGCCGCTCCACGTGAAGACGTAGCGGATGTCGCCCAGCTTGCCGGCCGAGCGCCCCTCCGCGCCCGTCTCCTCGGTCACCTCCCGCACCGCGGTCGCCTCCGCGGACTCGCCGCGGTCGATCCGGCCCTTCGGCAGCGCCCACAGGCCCTCCGGCTTCCCCGCCGGCCGGATCGCGGCGAATACCCACTCGCCGCGAAGCCGCCGCACGAGCACGCCTCCCGCCGAGAACTCCCGTTTCATGCCCCGTTTGTAACAGACGGCCGCGGCCGCGGCGTCCTGCCTTTGCGCCGACCGCAGGGAAAGCGGTAAAGTGCCCCTGGCACTCCGAGGGAGAGAGTGCCAGACAGTGTCACAAAGTCGCAGGAACGAAGGAGGGGCTGGATGAACCTACAGCCACTGGGCGACCGCATCATCGTGGAGGCCCTCGAGGACGAGGAGACCACGGCGAGCGGCATCGTCCTGCCGGACACCGCCAAGGAGAAGCCGCAGCGCGGCCGCGTCCTGGCGGTCGGCCCTGGCGCCCGCAACGACAAGGGCGAGCTGGTGCCGATGGACGTCGCCGAGGGCGACGAGATCATCTTCTCCAAGTACGGCGGCACGGAGATCAAGCTCGGCGCCGAGGAGGTGCTCGTGCTGCGTGAGACCGACGTCCTGGCCAAGGTCACGGGCGGCGGCTCGAAGGGCTCGAAGAAGAAGAAGAAGGAGATGGCCGGCGCGGCCGCCTAGGCGCGCGTGGGCCGAAGGAGGAACTAGATGTCACACAAGGAGCTGAAGTTCAGCGAGGACGCGCGCCGCTCGCTCGAGCGGGGCGTGAACATCCTCGCCGACGCGGTCAAGGTGACCCTGGGGCCGAAGGGCCGCTACGTCGTGCTGGACAAGAAGTTCGGCGCGCCGACGATCACCAACGACGGCGTCACCATCGCCCGTGAGATCGAGGTCGAGGACGTCTTCGAGAACCAGGGCGCCCAGCTCGTCCGCGAGGTCGCGACCGCGACCAACGACGTGGCGGGCGACGGCACCACGACGGCGACCGTGCTCGCGCAGGCGATCGTCCGGGAGGGCCTGAAGAACGTCGCGGCCGGGGCGAACCCGATGGCGCTCAAGCGCGGCATCGAGAGCGCGGTCGAGCAGGTCGTCGAGAACCTCAAGTCGCAGTCCAAGGAGATCTCCGGCAAGGAGGACATCGCCCGGGTCGCCACCATCTCGGCGCGCGAGCGCGAGATCGGCGACGTGATCGCCGACTCGATCGACAAGGTCGGCAAGGACGGCGTGGTGAACGTCGAGGAGGGCCAGACCTTCGGCCTCGAGCTCGAGTTCACCGAGGGCATGCAGTTCGACAAGGGCTACCTCTCGCCGTACATGGTCACCGACCCCGAGCGGATGGAGGCGGTCCTCGAGGACCCGTACATCCTGGTCGCGAACCAGAAGATCGGCGCGGTCAAGGACATCCTGCCGGTGCTCGAGCAGGTGATCCAGGCGGGCCGCCCGCTGCTGATCGTGGCCGAGGACGTCGAGGGCGAGTCGCTCGCCACGATCGTCGTCAACAAGCTGCGCGGCACCTTCACCGCGGTCGCGGTCAAGGCGCCGGGCTTCGGCGACCGCCGCAAGCGCATGCTCGAGGACATCGCGATCCTCAGCGGCGCCGAGGTGATCACCGAGGAGATGGGCCTCAAGCTCGAGAACACGAAGCTCTCGCAGCTCGGCAAGGCCCGCCGCGTCGTGATCACGAAGGACGCGACGACGATCATCGACGGGGCCGGCGACGGCGACGCGATCAAGGCCCGGATCAAGCAGCTGAAGAGCGAGATCGAGAACACCGACTCCGACTTCGACCGCGAGAAGCTCCAGGAGCGCCTGGCGAAGCTCGCGGGCGGCGTGGCCGTGGTCAAGGTCGGCGCCGCGACCGAGACGGAGATGAAGGAGAAGAAGCACCGCGTCGAGGACGCGCTGCAGGCCACCCGCGCGGCCCTCGAGGAGGGCATCGTGCCGGGCGGCGGCGTCGCGCTCCTGAACGCGGTCGAAGCGATCAAGCTCGAGGACGAGGGCGACGAGCGGACCGGCGCCGCGATCGTCGCGCGGGCGCTCGAGGAGCCCATCCGCCAGCTCGCGCAGAACGCGGGCCTCGAGGGCTCCGTCGTCGTCGACTCGATCCGCAGAGGCACGAAGGGCCACGGGCTCAACGTCGACACCGGCGAGTACGAGGACCTCGTGAAGGCGGGGATCATCGACCCGACGATGGTGACGCGCTCTGCGCTGCAGAACGCGGCCTCGATCGCGAAGAACATCCTGACCACCGAGGCTGTGGTGGCCGAGCCGCCGGAGAAGACCCCGGCCGCCGCCGGCGCCGGCATGCCGGACATGGGCGGGATGATGTGAGAACGGGGGAAACCCGGTTTCCCACCGTCGGCCCCTCGGAGGGGCCCACAGCAGAAGGGCCGGCCAAGCCGGCCCTTCTGCTTCTGGAAAGCAGTCGAAGAGAGAGG
>DATIFC010000187.1:0-21863 GCA_035455445.1 Gaiellaceae bacterium
CCCCGCCCCCCCCACGACCAGCCACACCTCGTTCGCGTCCCACACCGGCCCGATCGACTCGAGCATCACGCCCTCCTCGGCCTCGTTGCGAGGCAGGAACGGCAGCAGCATGCCGACACCGAAGTCGAACCCCTCGAGCAGGAAGTAGCCCGACCAGAAGAAGGCGACGATCACGAACCAGAGGATCTGCAGGTCCATCAGAAGCCCACCACCGGCACCGACTCGGGCGCGGGCTCACCGTGCTGCTCGGGCTTCCCCGACGGATCGAGGTTCGCGTACCGACGCATCAGCCAGAAGTCGACGACGAGCAGCGCGAGGTAGAGCGCCACGAAGCCGGCAAGGCTGATCGCGAGCCAGGTCGTGCTCACGGTGGGGGAGTTCGCCTGCGAGGTCCTGAGCAGGCCCTGCACGATCCATGGCTGGCGGCCGACCTCGGTGAGCGCCCAGCCGAACCAGCAGGCGACGAACGGGAGGAACGTCGTCGCGACGCCGATCCAGAGGAACCACCGAAGCCGCTCCAGGCGGCGCCTCCAGTACAGGTAGGCGCCGACGAGCGCGACGAGGGCCACGAGCGAGCCCGCGTAGGCCATCCCGCGCATGCTCCAGTAGATGGCACGGACCGGCGGCACGTAGTTCCCGCGCCCGTACATCCGCTCGTACTGCTGGTTGAGCTGGTTCAGCCCGACGACCTTCCCCTTGAACGACCCGGTCGAGAGGTACGAGAGGAGGTCGGGCACGGTGATGCTGAAGCTGGCCGTCTCGTCGCTCCGGGTGAAGCCGCCGACCTGGAAGAGGGAGAAGGACGCCGGCTGCTCGCTGTTCCACAGCGCCTCGGCGGCCGAGATCTTCATCGGTTGGAGCCTCGTGACGAGGATGCCGAAATGACTGCCGAACCACAGGTTGACGGACGAGACCGGCACGAGCACGATCAGCGCGACCTTCGCCGCGGGCAGGAAGGTCTCCACGTTCCGGCCGCGCGCCAGCTGCCAGCAGCAGACGCCGAACACGACCGCCGCGCCTGCCGTCAGCCCCGCCATGATGGTGTGCCCGAAGGCCCACAGCGCCCAGTCGCTCGAGAGCAGCTGCCAGACGCTCGTGAGCTGCGCCTCGCCGTTCACGAGCTTGTAGCCGACCGGGTCCTGCATCCAGGAGTTCGCGACGAGGATGAAGTAGGCGGACATCCAGGTGCCCAGCACGGCGAGCCAGAGCGTGGCGAGGTGCACGCGGGGCGAGAGCCGGTTCCAGCCGAAGATCCAGAGGCCGAGGAACGTCGACTCGAGGAAGAACGCGGCGAGCCCTTCGATCGCGAGGGGAGCGCCGAAGACGTTGCCGACGAAGCGCGAGTACACCGACCAGTTCATCCCGAACTGGAACTCCTGCACCAGCCCGGTCGCCACGCCGATGGCGAAGTTGATCAGGAACAGCGTCCCGAAGAAGCGCGTCAACCGCAGCCACGTCTCGTCGTTCGTCCGGTACCAGAGCGTCTGGAAGGCGGCCACTATCGGTCCCAGCCCGAGCGTGAGCGGGACGAAGAGGAAGTGGTAGAGCGACGTCGTGGCGAACTGCGCGCGCGCGAGGTCGACAGCCGTGGATGCGACGACTACCGCGCCGAACGCGTCCGTCACTCGCCCCCCACGGTGATCCGTCCGGCCCGCTGGTGGGTGAAGGTCGCGCCTGCCCAGTCGACGACCGCCTTCGCGCGATCCTGGTTCGTCGGCAGCAGGGCGAGGTGCACGGCGCCCCATGCGGCCTGCGCCTTCTTTCCCGTCAGCGTCCGCCCGCCCAGCATCTGCACGACCGCGGCCCCGCGACCGATCGTCGCCATCGTCCCCTTGTCGTGGTAGGCGAACGGCTTCGTCTTCTTCCCGGCGAGCCGCCGCGCGATCGTCTCACCGGCGTGCTCGCCCGACTGCAGAGCGACCGAGCCGAGCTGCGGGAGAACCTGCTTCGTCTTCTCGTCGACGATCGCCGCGACGTCGCCGAGGACGTAGACCTCCCGGTGGTCGGGAAGCGTCAGGTCCGGCCCGACCGCGATGCGATTGCCGCGCTGGAGCTCGAGCCCGAGCGTCTGCACCAGCGGGTTCCCCTGCAGCCCGGCGCCCCAGACCAGGGTGTGAGCCTTGAGCTCCTCTCCCGACTTCAGCGTCACGCGCGTCGGCGCCACCGACTCCACCGCGGCGCCCGTCGTCACCTCGACCGTCCGGTCGGCGAGAGCCTTGGCCGCGTACTCGCGGAGCCTGGGCTTGAACATCCCGAACAGCTCCGGCCCGGCCTCGACGAGGATCACGCGCGCCCGATCCTGCCGAACCGCCGGGTAGTCCTTGGCGAGGTCGGCCCGGTAGAGCTCCGCGACGGCTCCCGCGGTCTCGACACCGGTCGGCCCACCGCCCACGACGACGATGTTGAGCGCGCCGTCGTCGATCAGGCCGGGGTCGCGGTCGGCAGCCTCCCACCGCTCGAGCAGGTGCTCCTTCAGGCGGACGGCGTGCGGAAGCGTGTACATCGGAAAGGCGTGCTCGGCCGCGCCCTCGGTGCCGAAGAAGTTCACCTCGGCCCCCAGCCCGAAGACGAGGTAGTCGTACGTCAGCGGATCGAGCTCGGAGAAGTGGACTTCCCGCGCGCCGAGGTCGACGGCGGTCACCGTCGCCTTGTGGACGGTCGTGTTGTCCTGGCGCTCGAGCAGGTCGCGCAGCGAGTGACCAACCGCCGTGGTCTCCAGGAGCCCCGTGGCCAGCTGGTAGAGCAGAGGCTGGAAGGTGTGGTAGTCGTGGCGGTCGACGAGCACCACCTCGGCCTCCGCGTCCTTCAGCTTCTGCGCCGCGCCGACTCCGGCGAAGCCGCCGCCGAGGACGAGGACGCGTGGGCCTGCGCTCGTCATGAGCCCACGAACCGCAGCTCGTAGCGCGCGATCTTGTCCTCGCGGACCGTCAGCTCGATCCGGCGCTCGCGAGCGTAGGCTACGTCGCCGGTCGACTTCATCCGGTAGGTCTCGTGCACGTCGGTCACGATCCGGCCGCTGCCGAGATCGGCCAGCTTCGGCTCCCCGAACTCGATCTCGAGGTGCTCTCGCGGGGACACCGAGGCCAGCCGCTCGCGCACCTCGCCGATGCTGCGGAGCTCGACCTGCGGGGTCAGCCACTCGACGTCGGGGGCGAGGAGCGGGTAGACGCCGTCGGGGTCGCCGGTCGTCGCGGCAACCGCGAGCGCGTCGAGAAACCGCCGTGCGAGCTCCAGGTCGCGGGCGCTCATGCCGCGATGCCCCAGGCGGCGGTCGTCGACTCGCCGGGCTCGAGCACGGTCAGCGCCTCCCCGGTCCGGAATGCGTTCGGCGGGCACGTCATCGGCTCCACGGCCAGGCTCCGACGGTTGACGCTCGCGAGCGCGTCACCCGTGAACAGCTGGAGGTACCCGTAGCTCTGGTCGAGCCAGAGCGAGAGCGCGCGGCCGCTCTGCGGATCCCGGAGCTCGGTCCGGGCCAGCCCGTCGTCGTCGCGCTCGAGATCCGTGAAGGCGTCGTCGAGCTTCGTCCCGCCGATCTCCCTCGGGCGGCGGAAGTCGTACTCGGTGCCTTCGACGGGCGCCGCGTCACCGGGCAGCCCCCGCGGGCCGGAGCGCAGCACGGTTCGCGCGGGGGCGCGCAGGAGCAAGGCGTCCACGCTCTCGACGCCGAGGGTGAGGTACGGGTGAGCCCCGCTGCCGTACGGGCAGGCCTCGCCTCCGACGTTCGTCGCGGTCGACGTCACGCGCAGGCCCTCCTCCGAGAGGGCGTACTCGATCCGGAGCGCGAGCGAGAACGGGTAGCCCGGTTGCGGGTACAGGGTGTGCTCCAGCACGACGCGGTCGCCATCGCGCGCCGCGACCGACCACGCGAGCCAGCGGACGAGGCCGTGGATCGCATTTCCCGCATCGGGCTCGGTGAGCGCGAGCTGGTGCCGGGTGCCCCGGAACTCGTAGGCGCCGTCCTCGATCCGGTTCGGCCAGGGCATGAGCACCTGCCCACGCCCGGCGCCGGCCATCTCGTCCGCGGCGTAGCCGTCGAGGACGTCGCGACCCTCGACGGTGTAGGAGCGGAGGCCGGCGCCGACCTCGACGACCACCACCTGCTGGTCCCCGGAGCGAATCTCGATTTGCTCGCCGGAGGGCAGGCCATTCCGCATCAGGCCGCCAGGCGCTCGAGCAGTCGGTCGCCGACGCGGAGCGAGTTCGCCATGGCGGTCAGCGCGGGATTGACCGCCCCGATGCTCGGGAAGACGCTCGTGTCGACGACGTAGAGGTTGTCGACCTCGTGCGCGCGGCAGTCGGCGTTCAGCACGGAGCTCTCCGGATCGGTCCCGAAGCGGCAGGTGCCAGCCTGGTGTGCGACGCCCGCCACCGGGATCTCGTTCTTCATGTACGCGAACCGGTGGATCAGGTGGTCCGGGTTCATGTCCAGCTTTCCCAGGATCGACTTCAGCCTCGCGTGGAGCCGCTGCTTGGGCACGTCGTTCGTCGGCGTGTACGCGAGCGTCAGGCGGCCGTCGCCGTCGACGGTCACGCGGTTCTCCGGCAGCGGCAGGTCCTCGGTCGAGAGCCAGAAGTCGATCGCGTGGCGCGCGATTCGCTCGAGCGTCCAGTGCGGGGCGAGCCTCGTCTCGCGCGGCCGCTCTCCCCTGAACATCGGCGCCTGCGACTTGCCGACCATCTGGATGTTCCCGAGCGGGAAGTCGTCCTCGTCGCTGCCGAAGTAGAAGTCGTTCAGCCCGAGCGTCTTCTGGAAGACCGTCGGGTTCTCCTCGCGCGAGAGTGCGAGCACCGCCTCGCTCGCGTGGAACATGTAGTTGCGCCCGACCTGGTCGGAGCCGTTGGCGAGGCCGTTCGGGTGCCTGTCGTTCGCGGAGAGGAGGAGCAGCTTCGCGGTGTTGGCGGCGCCGCACGCGGCGACGACCACGTCGCCGGAGTAGCGCTCGGTCTCGCCGTCGCGCTCCACGACGACCTCGGTCACCGCCGTCCCGGCCGGGTTGGTGTCGAGCTTGACCGCGTGCGCGTTCCTCAGCAGGGTCACGTTCGGGTGCTCGAGCGCCGGCCGCACGCCGAGCACGTCGGCGTCCGACTTTCCGTGCACGGCGCACGGGAAGCCGTCGCAGTTCTGGCAGCGGACACACGCGCTGTAGGGCGGATTCGACTCGTCGAGCCTGATCCCGCACGGCGCGTGGAAGGGGTGGTAGCCGGCCGCCTCGAGGTCGTCGGCCAGCTGCTGGATGCGCGGCTCGTGCGAGACCGCCGGAAACGGGTACGGCGCGCTCGAAGGCCCCTCGGTGGGGTCCTCGCCTCTGGCGCCGTGCACCTCGTAGAGCTGCTCGGCCTGCGTGTAGTACGGCTCCAGCTCGTCGTAGCCGATCGGCCAGGCGGGCGAGATCCCGTCGTGGTGGCGCAGCTCGCCGAAGTCCTCCGGCCGCAACCGGTAGAGCGCCGCGCCGTAGAGCTTGGTCGCGCCGCCCACGAAGTAGTGCACCTGCGGCTGGAACGGCTTGCCCTTGCCGTCGTACCAGGTGTCCGGCGAGACGTAGCGGTTGTCGACGAACACATCCTGCGCGAGCCAGTTCGCCGGCTCGCGCGGAAGCCAGTCGCCGCGCTCCAAGAGAAGAATCCGCTTGCCCGACGGCGCGAGGTGCCGGGCGAGCGTGCCCCCGCCGGCGCCGGTTCCGATGATGATCACGTCGTAGGCGTCCATCAGTACTCCTCCAGCAGCTCGGGCACGATGATCCGAGCCGCGGCCTCGATCAGCGCCAGGTGCGAGAACGCCTGGGGGAAGTTCCCGAGGTGGCGTCCGGTCGGCGCGTCGAACTCCTCCGCGTACAGGCCGAGCGGCGACGAGATCCGCAGCAGGCGCTCCATCAGGTCCCTGGACCGCTGCAGCTCCCCGATGACCGCAAGCGCGGAGACGAGCCAGAACGAGCAGATCAGGAACGTGCCCTCCTTGCCGGAGAGGCCGTCGTCGGTCTCGCCGGTGCGGTAGCGCAGGACGAAGCCGTCCTCGGTCAGGTCGGTGGCGATCGCATCGACCGACTTCCGCAGCACCGGATCGTCGCCCGGCAGGAAGTCGAAGATCGCGGCGAGCAGCGTCGAAGCGTCGAGCGCCTCCGTGTCGTAATGCTGGCGCAGAACGCCGTCGCGCACGCCGTGCTCGAGGATGTCCGCTCGGATCTCGTCGGCCGTCGCCTGCCAGCCGCCCTGCAGCCCCGGGTCGCCCCGGATCTCGGCGAGCTTGGCGGCCCGGTCCAGCGCAACCCAGCACATGAGCTTCGAGGAGACGTAGTGCTGGGGCTTGCCACGGGCCTCCCAGATGCCCTGGTCAGGCTGGCGCCAGATCCCGGTCGCGCACTCGGCCTGCGACTGAACGATCGGCCACAGCCGCCGCGGCAGACGCTCGCTGTGGCGTGTGTGCAGGAGAATCGAGTCGAGCGCCGCGCCGAAGACGTCGTTCTGGCGCTGGTCGAAGGCGCCGTTGCCGACCCGCACCGGCTTCGCGTTCACGTACCCGGTCAGGTGGTCGAGCGTCGACTCCGTCAAGTCCCGGCGGCCGTCGATCCCGTACATGATCTGCAGCGACCCGTCCCCGGTCGGCTCCAGGTCGGCGACGAACTGCATGAACTCGTCGGCCTCCCAGTTCAGGTTGAGGAAGTGCAGAGCCTGGAGCGTGAACGTCGTGTCGCGGATCCACGTGTAGCGGTAGTCCCAGTTGCGCTCGCCGCCCGGGGTCTCCGGGAGCGAGGTCGTCAGCGCGGCGACCGTCGCGCCGGTCGGCATGTAGGTCAGGCCCTTGATCGTCAGGGCGGACCGCTGGACCGGGTCGCGGAGGCGGTGGTCCGGAATCCGTGCGCGGTCGAGCCAGTCGCGCCAGAAGCGCACCGTCGCCTGCACCCTCGCGTGTGCCTCCTCCCGAGTCTCAGGCGTGACCAGGCCCTCCGCCCAGGAGAGGGCGCAGAAGGCGTGCTCACCCTGCCGGAGGACGTGCCTCGCCCGCACGCGGTCTCCCTCGATCCCGAGTGCGAGATCGGACTGGAGGCGGAAGGTCACGCCCGCGCCGCTCGCGTCCGCGACGTTGCGGCCGCCGTCGGGCGTCGTCCACTCCGCCGGGGTGCGGCCGTAGTCGAAGACGGGCTCGCAGACGAGCTCGACCTCGACATCGCCGTCGACGCATTCGACCGTCCGGACGAGCATGTGGTCGGCGTCGTCGTCCGCCGGCGGGCGCGTATGCGGCGTGATCGCGTCTTCGTGGTCCCACGGGCCCATCGTCAGCGCGTCGTGAACGACGACCCAGCCGGACGGCGTCTTCCACGTCGTCTCGAGCACATTCGTGCCGGGCACGTAGGACACCGCCGTCGGATGGGAGATGCCGAACGGGCCGAAGCGGAAGAAGCCGGCCTCGCGGTCGAGCAGGCTCCCGAAGACGCTCGACGAGTCGAAGCTCGGAATGCAGAGCCAGTCGATCGCGCCGTCGGGCGCGACCAGCGCGCCGGTGTGGCAGTTCGACAGAAACGCGTAGTCAGCGATCGGCGGGAACGGCGAGGGCGCGGCCGCGCTCTGCGGCTCGCCCGACGGAACGCGGGTCTCGGTGCTCATGACGCGATCCACGGCCCGTGCCAGCGCCCGTGGCCGGCCAGCAGCCCGGTCGCGGCGTCGGGACCCCACGATCCGGGCGCGTAGGGGTGGACGGCGGGAGGCTCGTCGAGCAGCGGCTGCATCACCCGCCACGTCTCCTCGACCGCGTCCTGCCGGGTGAAGCGGGTGCTCTCGCCGACCAGGGCGGCGTGGAGGAGCACCTCGTAGGGCGTGGCGCCCTCACCGCCCTCGGTGGAGAACTCCATGTCGAGCGCGATCAGGCCCGGGCCGTCGGCGCGGTGAGCCTCGAGCTCGAGCCTGATCCCGGTCGATGGGTCGAGCTTCACGACCAGCTGGTTCGGCTCGACCTGGCGCTCGAACGCCGCGAAGCCGAGGCGGGGCGGATGCTTGAACACGAGCCGAAGCTCGGTCTGCGTCACCGGAAGCCGTTTGCCGGTGCGGATGAAGAACGGCACGCCCGCCCAGCGCCAGTTCTCGATCTCCAGCCGCAGGGCGGCGTAGGTCTCCGTCGTCGAGTCGGGAGCGACGCCCTCGATCGAGAGGTAGCCGTCGTACTGCCCGCGGACGTAGTGAGCCGGGTCGGCCTCCTTCACGGCACGGAACAGCGCGACCTGGGCGTCCTTGATCGTCTGGGGGTCTCCACGCGCCGGCGCCTCCATCGCGCAGAGGGAGACGACCTGCATCAGGTGGTTGACGACGACGTCCCGCAGGGCCCCGACCGGGTCGTAGAAGTGGCCGCGATCCTCGACACCGAAGTCCTCCGCCATCGTGATCTGGACCGCCGAGAGGTAGTTCCGGCTCCAGACCGGCTCGAGCATCGAGTTGGCGAACCGCAGATGGATGATCTCGTCGACGCCCATCTTCCCGAGGTAGTGGTCGATCCGGTAGAGCTGCGACTCGTCGACGTACGTGTGGAGCTCGGCGGCGAGCGCGCGGGCTGACTCGAGGTCGTGCCCGAACGGCTTCTCGACCACGATGCGGGCGTTCCTCGTGAGCCCGGCCTCGGACAGCCCCTGCACGACCCTGCCGAAGAGGAACGGTGGGATCTCGAGGTAGAAGACCGGCAGCGCCGCGCCCGCGATCTCCGACGCGACCCGCTCGTAGGTGGATGCCTCGGCGAAGTCCCCCGCCACGTACGAGAGGCGCGCCGCGAAGCGGCGGAAGACCTCCTCGTCCAGCTGCTCGCCGGTTCCCGCGATCGACTCGCGGGCCCGCTCGACGAGGCGCTCGACGGGCCAATCGTCGACGGCGACGCCGAGGATCGGGCAGTCGAGCAACCCGCGCTGCTCCAGCCGGTAGAGCGACCGGAACGTCATCACCTTCGCCAGGTCGCCAGTGATCCCGAAGATCACCAGGTGATCCGCGCCCGCGCCCTTGACCCGAGGAGCGTCGTGTTCCTCTCGAACCTTGGTCGGTGCGTCAACGCCCACTCTTTCCCCTTTCACTCGTCCCCGCCGGTGCGGGCTCGCCCGTCTGCTCCACGCTCAGGAGCTCCAGGCCGAGCTCCTCCGTCCGGGCGATGAACCCGTGCAGCTGCGCCTGGTCGATCACCTTGCCTGTGAAGACCGTGGTGCCCTCGACTCGCTCCATCGCCATCCCGTTGAAGAGGTACGCGAACCGGGCGTCCACCTCGCCGCGGACGACGAGCCTGTAGATCACCCCGACGGGCGCGGCCCTCTTCATCGCCGCGCGAGCCTCGCGCAGGAGTAGGTGAGGGCGCGCCGCCGGACGCCCGATTCACCCAGGTGAACTAGAGGAGCCCGAGCTCTCGAGCCCTCTGGGTGGCCTCGGAGCGGGCCGAGACGCCGAGCTTGCGATAGATCGACTTCGTGTGGCTGTGGACCGTGTTGTGCGACAGGTAGAGCTCGCGGCCGATCTCGCGCTCCGTCAGCGGGCCGCCGAGCATGCGGAGGACGACCAGCTCACGATCCGTCAACTGTCCGTCTCGCGCGCGGGGTCGGGGCCTTCGCGACCACTCCAGCGCCGTCAGGCGGTCGCGCAGCACACCCGGGTCGGCGCACGAATCGACCGTCGCCCGGGCTCCGGCCCTGCTCGCCGCGGCGGCCTCGCGGTGGCCGGTCGCCTCGAGCAGCCTCGCCTCGCGGATCAGTGCGTTCGCGAGCTCGAGCGGCCTGCCCAGGGATCGCGTCACGGCGACTCCACGCGCGAGCGACGCCAGCGCCGCATCGTGCTCGCCGCGTGCCGCCAGAGATTCGCCCATTGCCACGTGCACTTCGCCGTTTGCGTCCTCGATGCCCCGCTCTCGGGCGAGCCTGGACGCCTCCTGCGCGAAGCGATGCTGCAGGTCGGGCTCGTCGCGCTCGCCGGCGATCAGGGAACGGTAGGCGAGCGCGGACAGGGTCACCAACCATCGTTCGGTCGAGGCTCCGACCTCCGTCGTGTAGGCGAACGAGCGATCGGCGCGCTCGAGGTCGCCCAGGTAGTAGCGGCACATCCCGAGCGCCCACGACACCGCAGCCCACATCGGCGATCCGTGGTCCTCGAGCTCCGCCGCTCGGAGGGCGTTTCGATGGCCCTCTCCGACGTCGCCGCCCGGAAAGCCGCCGCGCATCGTCGCCAGGCTCGCCTCGAGCGAGCCGAACCCGTCCGGCAGCGGCTCGCCGTCAGGCCACCCCAGCCGCTCCAGCGTCACCATCGCCTCCCGTGCCAGGTCGCGGTCTCCGGAATAGGCATGGACCCAGGCCTTCACCAGGAGGAGCCGGGGACTTTCGCCCACCACGTCCGGCGGAAAGCGCTTGAGCCAGTTCAGGATGGTCATACGCCGCCCCATGCTCAGGGTGTGGAACCAGATCTCCGCGACCAGGTCGGTCGCCTCCTCGAACGCGCCCGCCGCGGCGGCATGCTCGATCGCCTCGGAGAACGAGCCGTTCTCCCGGTGCCACGCGTACGCGCGGCGGTGAAGCGTCGCCGCGAGACCCGGCTCCCGATGCTCGAGCTCGACCCTGAGCAGCTGCGCGAAGAGATGGTGGAAGCGGTACCACTCGCCCTCGGCGTCGAGCGGCAGCAGGAAGAGATTCGTGCGCGCCAGCTCGCCGAGCACCTCGTCCGAGCCGTCCCGCTCGAGCACGGCGTCGCAGAGGGAGCCGCACATCCGGTCGAAGACCGACGAACGGAGCATGAAGGACTGCGTCGAGGCGTCGTGTGCCTCGAGCACCTCGTCCAGGAGGAAGTCGACCACCTTGCGGTTCTTGCCGCCGAACCTGCGCACCATCGCGTGCCGGTCCTCGACTCCCCGGAGCGAGAGCGCCGCCAGGTAGAGCCCGGCCGCCCACCCTTCCGTGCGCTCGACGAGGTCGTCGACGTCGTCTCGTTCGAGCCCCAGGTCCAGCCGCTCGTTGAGGAGCAGGTCCGCCTCGGCGGCCGTGAAGCCGAGCTCGTCCGCCCGGAGCTCGAGCAATGCCCCGTGCGCGCGGAGCGCGGCCAGCGGCAGGGCGGGCTCGCTCCGGGTCGCGAGCACGAGCTGGAAGCTCGAGGGGGCGTGGTCGACGAACCAGGTCACGCTCTCGCGCACCCCGTCGCTCGAGATCCGATGGAAGTCGTCCAGGACGAGCGCCGCGTCACCGACGACCGTCAACGCGTTGACGAGCTCCGGCAGGAGGAGCTCGACGATCCGCGTCGGGCCCGCCGCCTGCGGCGACACCGCCACGTCGAGGGCCGGGCACACGCGGCGAACGGCTTCGACGACGTACGACCAGAGCACGACCGGGTCGTTGTCGCCGTCGTCGAGCGTCACCCAGCCGACCGGGCGCTCCGGCTCCGTCAGCTCGCGCCACGCGCCGAGCAGCGTCGTCTTGCCGTATCCGGGCGGAGCGGCGACAACCGTGAGCTTGATCTCGGGACCAGGCCGTAGCCGCTCGACGAGCCGCTCCCGCAGGACCGTCTGTGCCCGCTCGGCGGGAGGGTGAAGCTTCGTCAACAACATCGGCGGCGCGAGCGACGGCTCGCGCGGCCGGGTCGTGCTCGTGCCCGGCACCAATCCCCTTTTTGTTAGCTCGCAAGGCTACAGAGACGACGCCGGCGCCCGCAAAGACGCATCGTGGTCCTCGACGTGCCGTCGTCCTCAGTCGGTTCTGCGGCGGCCGCGGCCGCCGAGGTCGCGGTTCGACTCCATGTCGAACCACATCGCGAAGAGCGTGAACTGCGAGCCCGAGATCAGCAGCAGCGCGACGAGCACGATCGTCGCCGGGGTGATGTCGTTGCCCATGATCCGCAGCACGATCTCCGCGATCCCGAGGCCGAGCCCGAGCAGCGTGGACACGATCCCGAGGAAGTAGAAGAAGACGAGCGGGTGGAAGTCGCGGATCACGTACTTCTCGCGCATCCGCCAGAAGAAGCCCTTGAACAGCAGCCACGAGATCGACGGCACGACCTTGCGCAGCCGGATCCCCGACCGCTCGCCGACGCCGTAGATCGGCCGTGACGGGTAGTCGCGCACCCGCGCGTTCCAGACGTTCAGGTGCACGAGCAGGTCGTTCGGGAAGCCGTAGCGCTCGTAGATCCGGTCGAAGTCGAGCAGGTCGAGGTACCGGAGCGAGATCGCCGTGTAGCCGGACTGGGAGTCGGCCACGTGCCAGTAGCCGGAGGCGATCTTCGTCAGCAGGCTGAGGACGGCGTTGCCGAGGTAGCGGTAGCGCGGGATCACCTCCCACGCCTGGCCGGTGAAGAGGCGGTTCGCCTTCGCGTAGTCGACCTCGCCGCGCGCGACCGCACCCGCGAGGGTCTCGAGGTCGCCGGGGTCCATCTGCGCGTCCGCGGCCATCACCGCCGTGACCTCGATGCGGTCGTCGCGCGCCCGTCTGTAGCCGGTGAGGATGGCGCCGCCGACGCCGAGGTTGCGCTCGTGCTCGATCAGCTCGACGCGCGGGTCGTCGAGAGCGCGCACCGCGGCGACCGTCCCGTCGGTGGAGCGGTCGTCCACGACGTAGATGCGGTCGACGAACGCGGGCATCGTCCCGATCGTCTCGCCGACCAGCTTCTCCTCGTCGTGCGCGGGGACGACGACCGCCACGCGCTTGCCTTCCAGCACGAGACGAGGCTACGAGCGGGAGCGGACGGCCCCGACGGCGGGCTCGTACAGCAGCGCCCCCACCGTCCCGAGCAGGAGGCCGATCAGCGCCGCGACGATCACCGTGTTGCGGCGGCTCCGGGCTGTGGTCTTCGTCGCGGCGGCGAAGGAGGTGATCTGCGGCGCCTCGACGTCCTTGGCGAGCGCCAGCTGCTGCTGGTTGGTCGTGAGCTGGTCGGTCGTCGTGAGCTGCTGCTGGGTGAGGCCGTTCAGCTGACCGAGTGCGATCAGCTGCTCGGCGGTCGAAAGGCCCGAGGCGCGGCCGAGCGCGGCCTGCTGCGCCTTCAGGTTCCGGCTCAGCGCCGCGAGGGCCGTCTTCTCCTGGTCGACCAGCAGCTGCAGGTTCTGGATCTTCGTCTTCGCATATCCGGCGAGGGCCGACGAGTTCACCACCGTCGAGGCGAGGCTGTTGGCGGCGCGCGACACCTTCCGGCGCTCGTGGCCGGTGACGTTGATCGCCACGAGCGGGTTCTGCCCGAGCCGCGAGATGTTGCCGGTGACGGCCTGCGTCGAGATGTGGCCGCGCAGCTGGCCGGGACGCAGGCCGACCTTCCGGGCAACGGCCCGGATCGTCGATTCCGCGGTCACGATCTGGCGCACGGTCGACGGGTTCGTCGCCTGGCTCTGCACCTGGACGCCGCCCTGCGAGAGCGGCTGGCCGAGGTAGACGACCGCCTTCGCCTTGTAGACCTGGGCACCGCCGAGCGAGATCAGGTAGCCGACGACGATCCCGCCCACGAAGCCGATGACCGGCAGCCACCAGTGGGTCGTGATCGTCCGCCAGTGGCGGTGGAGATCGACCTCGCGCTCGGCGTCGAGGTCCGGTGTGCTCTCGCGGGGGGACATCGGCGCGTGAGCCTACCGGCGCAGCAGCGGCGCGAGGGCGAAGATGCGCGCGTAGCCGACCAGGTAGAGGCGCCTGCGGTCCGAGATCACGGCCGCGTACGAGCCCCGGCGGAACGACCAGAGCAGCTTGCCGGTCAGCGGGTTCAGCCCGTAGGTACGGCCCTTCAGCGAGGAGACGTAGACGACGTCGTTGATCACGACCGGCGAGCCGGAGATGGGCCCGTTCGTCCTGTACTTCCAGCGCACGTCGCCGGTGGCCGCGTCGAAGCAGTACAGGTAGCCGGTGAACGACCCGGCGTAGACGCGCTGCCGGTAGACCGCGGGGGAGGAGTAGACGTAGCCCCCGGTGCCGTGCGACCAGCGCACCTTCCCGCTCGTCGCGCCGAACGAGTACATCTTGCCGTCGGTCGAGCCGATGTAGACGCGGCCGTAGGCGACCGCGGGGGTCGAGTAGAAGGTGCCGCGCGGGCCGAGCCGCTGCTGCGCCGAGCCGCGCCAGACGAGCCTCCCGGTGCGCGCGTTCAGCGCGTAGACGTGGTGGTCGTACGAGCCGAAGAAGACGCGCCCGCCCGCGTAGGCGACGGCGTCCTTGATCTTGCCGCCGGCCCGGAACGTCCAGCGCGTCGCGCCCGAGGCGGCGGAGAGGGCGTAGAGCTTCCCGTTCCAGTCGCCGACGTAGACGACGCCGTCGAGCACGAGCGGCGACGACTCGGTCGGGCCGATCCGCAGGCGCCAGCGCAGCTTGCCGGTGTCGGCGTCGATCGCGACCACCTCGCCGTCGAGGCCGCTGCGGGTCGCGTTGCACGGCGGCTTGTTCATGAAGGTCATGTAGACGGTGTGGTTGTCGACGGCGGGCGAGGAGGCCGTGCAGCGGTGCGAGCGGTAGGCCCACCGCACCTTGACCGTCCCGGTGTCGAGCGCGAACAGCGTCCCGGTCGCGTTGGCGAAGTACAGGCGACCGTACGCGGCAGCCGGGGGGAACTCGACCAGCGAGCGGGCGCGGAAGAACCAGAGGTGCTTGTACGGGGGCTGGACGAGCATCTTCTCCGCGTTCGCCTGGCGCGAGGGGTCGAAGCGGTACATCGGCCAGCGGATCTTCGGCTGCGGCTTCGCGGGCGGCGGCGCGGGCTGCGTGGTCGTCACGAACTCCTCGGTCGAGGAGCCGCGGATGTCGTGCCCCTGGTGCTTGCGGTAGAGGCCGAAGGCGACGAGGCCCGCGGCGACGAGCAGCACGACCGCGACGGCCGCGAGCAGGGCCTTCCTCATCGCCGCCGGTGCTTGGGCGCCATCGCGTACAGCCGCGAGAAGCCGTGCAGGAGCAGGAGGCGCCCGTTCCCCGAGACCGGCACGAAGGCGCCGTCGGGCCAGCGCATGATCTGCCTGCCGGTGCGCGCGTCGAGGCCGTAGATGCGGTGGTGACGGTTCGCGAAGTAGACGACGCCGTCGACCACCGTCGCCGCGCCGCCGATCGCCGCGCCGCTGCCGAAGCGCCAGAGCACGCGGCCGCTGCTCGCGGAGAGGCAGTAGAGCGATCCGTTGTAGGAGCCGATGTAGACGCGCCCGTTCCAGATCGCAGGCGAGGCGTAGACGTAGGTGCCGGTGCCGAGCGACCAGAGCCGCGAGCCGCGCGTCGAGAAGGCGGTCAGCGAGCCGCCGGTCGAGCTCGGCACGAACACGCGCCCGTTCGCGGTCGCGGGCGTGCCGTAGACGCGGCCGTTGACGGAGCCCGACCAGCGCAGCCCGCCGTTGCGCGGGGAGAGCGCGAGCAGCCGGCCGCCGTAGTCGCCGATGAAGATCGTCCCGCCCGCGTAGGAGGCGCTCGAGGTGATCTTCGCGCCGGAGCGGTACGTCCAGCGCGCGCGGTGGGTCTTCAGGTCGAGCGCCCAGACGGTGCCGCTCCAGTCGCCGAAGTAGTCGACCCCGTTCAGCACCAGCGGCGAGGACTCGATCGGCGCGCCCGTGCGGTAGCTCCACCGGATGCGGCCGTTGTGGCGGTTCAGCACGTAGACGTGGCCGTTCATCGCGTGGACGACGACGTCCTCGCCCACGACCGCGGGCGAGGCGGCCATGATCCCGCCGAAGTCGCGCCGCCACGCGACCTTGCCGTCCTGCATCGAGAGCGCGCGCACGTCGGCGTGGTAGTTCGCGACGAAGGCGACGTCGCCGTCGACCACGGCCGGGAACTCCATCAGGCCGATGGCGCGGCTCCAGACGACGCGAAAGGGCGGGCGGAGCCCGAGCGGCGAGTGTGACTGCGTCCGACCGGGCGTGGCGCCGTAGCGCGTCCACTGCAGTTTCGCCTGGTAGACGCGGACGCCGACCTTCGGGTGATGGCGAAACTGGAGACGCTGCCTGAAGCCGTCGTAGCCGCGCTTGGCGACCTTGACCTGCAGGCGCGTGTGCCGCGCGATCCGGATCTTCGCGACGCCGTGGAAGTTCGTGCGCCCGCCGAAGCGGCCGACGTGGACGACGGCGTTGCGCACCGGCGCGCCGGTGTCGCCGTCGAACACGATCACGTGCACCTTCGAGCGCTTCGGCTTCGGCGCCGGCTTCGGCAGCTCCGGCGGCTTCAGCGCGGCGGGCGCGGGCTGCGTCGTCGCCGGCTCGGCCTTCCGGTCGGAGGCGCAGCCGGCCGCGAGCAGCGCGAGCACGGAGAGAACGGCGGCGGGCAGGCGCACCCGGCCCAAAGTAGCGACCCCTGCGGTTGGCACGTCGCAGTTACCTGGTGCCTTCTGCCTTCTCCCACATCAGCGGCGCCCCCTCGCGCAGGTAGCGCACGAGCGCCGCCATCGTCGCGACGGTCATCAGGAGGTAGTACCAGGCGATCCCGGCACCAGGGACGCGCACCTTCAGCTTGCCGGCGGCCGCGAGCGCGAGCCAGAGCGCCTGCGCCGCCAGCGTCGCCTCGTACACCCAGCCGTCGCCCCAGAGCGCGATCGAGGTCGCCAGCAGTGCGACGTGCAGGAAGCCGCTCGCGTAGCGCAGCACGCGGTGCGAGAGCAGCTCGAAGAGGTACATCGGCGGCACGCCGCGCAGGGGCCGCGCCTCGAACAGGTACCGCCACGACCACGGCAGCATCCGCACCTTGCGCCGGAACTCGTCCTCGTTGTCGCGGCTCGGCTTCTCGAACGCGAGCGCCTCCGGCTCGTAGACCGCCCGGCGGCCGCTCTGCACCATCAGGCTCGGGAAGCCCTGGTCGTGGCCGAACGGCCATTCGACGTAGTCCGAACGGCGTACGGCGTAGATCGCCCCGTTGCCGCCGGTGATCGAGCCCAGGGCGGACTCGCTCTCGCGCAGCCACATCTCGTAGCGCCAGTAGAGCCCTTCCTCGTTCGTCCCGTCGCGCCGCTGGAAGCGGACCTGTCCGCAGACGTAGGCGACGTCCGGGTCGGCGAAGTTGCGCACGAGCTTGCGCAGCGCGTCGGGAGCCCAGGTCGCGTTGGCGTCGCCGAAGGCCACGATCTCGCTCGAGGTCTCGCGCACGGCGCGGTTGAGGGCAGGGAGCTTGCCGCCGCGCTCGCAGCGCAGGAGTCGGACGTGCTCGTGCTCGGCCGCGAAGCGCTCGACGATCTCGTCGGTGCGGTCGTCGGACGCGTCTGACGCGACGACGATCTCCAGCTTCTCCCCCGGGTAGTCGAGCCCGAGCAGGTTCTGGACGCGCTGCTCGATCACCGGCTCCTCGTTGTGAGCGGGGACGATCATGCTCACGGCCGGCTCGATGTCCGCCGTGCGCACCGGCTTCGAGCGGACGCGCCGCAGGGCCGCGGCCGCGACCGGGTAGCCGACGTGGGTCCATGCGAGCCCGCCGAGGCTCGCCCAGAAGATCGCCCTCAGGACCATGCCGCGGCGACGCTACCCGCTGGCGGCGCGGTAGGCGGGGAAGAAGCCTTGGTAGCCGGCCTCGCCGGCGCTCAGCCGCCGGTACGCGTCCTCGTCGTGGATCGCCTTGCCGACCGCCGCCTCGACGAGCCCCTCCGGGTCGAAGCGCGCCTTGAAGTGGTGCAGCGAGTCCTGCCTGCCGCCGAGGCCGCCGCCGAGGTGGAAGCGCTCGTAGCCGCGCTCCTGCGCCCAGCGCGCGGCCTCGAGCAGGACGAGCGTCGAGGCGCCGGTCGAGCGGCCGGCGTCGGTCGTGCCGCTCAGGTGGTAGTGGAGCCACGGCGGCGAGGCGAGGCAGAGCGCGCTCGCGACCACCTCGCCGTCGATCCCGGCGTCGAAGCGGAGGATCGCCTCGCCGAGGCCGGCGAGCCGCTCCCAGTAGGCGGGCTCGAAGAAGTAGAAGTCGTCGGCGTTCACGCGCCGCATCGTGTCCTCGTAGAGCGGCACGAACTCGCCCAGGCCGTGCGCGGCGCTCACGGTCGCGCCCGCGTTCTCGGCCTTGCGCACCTTGTTGCGGTGCTTCCAGTGCAGGCCGGCGAGCAGGTCGCGCTCCGGCTCGAGCCGCCAGGCGACGGTCGGCGCGAGCGGCTCGACGTGGATGGGCGCGCCCGCCTGGTTGCCGTACAGCGGGTGGAAGCGGACGAAGGTGCTGACGACGCCGCGCCCGCGGCACCACTCCTCGTAGGCCGGCCAGAAGCCGCCGCCGCCGCCGACCGGCCCTCCGTAGCCGTACGGCGTGACGACGTCCCGCGCCGGATCGTCGCGCTCGATCCCCGCGAAGACCGCGCCCTCGTGCTCGAGCAGGAACGGGCGGCCCTTGTCCAGCAGGGCCGCGCTCTCGACGTACGGGCGCCGGTAGTAGGCGTCGAGCGTGAGCTCGTCCCAGGCTGCCGCGTCCAGCTCCCTCACGAGCGGGTCTGGCTCCGGCGCGCGCGCTCGATGTTGAGCGTGTCCTCGACCGGCTCAGGCTCCGGCCGGCCGAGCTGCGTGAACGTCATCAGCACGATCCGCGCGTCGAGGGCGAGCGACCAGTGGTCGACGTACCAGGCGTCGAGCCGGAAGCGCTCCTCCCACGGGATCTCGTCGCGGCCCATGACCTGCGCCCAGCCGGTGATTCCCGGCTTGACGTCGAGCCGGCGGCGGTCGGCCGGCTCGTAGTTCGCGACCTGCTCGACGAGGTCGGGCCGCGGGCCGACGATGCTCATCTGGCCGCGGACCACGTTCCAGAGCTGGGGCAGCTCGTCGAGACTCGTGCGCCGCAGGAAGCGGCCGCTGCGCGTGATCCGCGGGTCGTTCGGCAGCAGGCCGAACGGGTCGTCGGAGAGCTGCAGCTCGCGGCCCAGCTCGATCGCGTTCGGCACCATCGTGCGGAACTTGTGCATCAGGAACGGGACGCCGTCCTTGCCCGCACGCTGCTGGCGGAAGATCACCGGGCGGCCCGACTCGAGCAGGACCCAGAGGGCGAGCCCCGCGAAGAGCGGCGAGAGCAGCACCATCGCCAGCGCGGCCAGCACGCGGTCGAGCAGCTCCTTGACGAGCCTCACCCGCCGATCTCCTCGTAGACCCGCTCGTGCTGCGCGGCGGCCGCGTCCCAGGTGAGCGCCCGCCGCGCGGCCTCGGCGCCGGCGAAGGCCTCGGCAAGGGCCGGCTCCTCCAGCAGGCCGCGGATCGCGGCTGCCAACGCGGGCGCGTCCTCCGCGGGCACGACGCGGCCGGCGTTGAAGTCGCGGACCGGATCCGGAAGGCCGCCGACGTCGGTGACCACCGCGGGGCGCCCGTGCCCGAGCGCCGTGGCGAGAACGCCCGAGCTGTCGATCTTCCGGTAGGGCAAGGCGACAAGCGTAGCCTCGTGCATCAGACGCGGGATCTCCTCGTCGGGCAGGAAGCCGAGCCGCCATTCGACGCGGTCGGCCACGCCGAGCCCGGCCGCGAGGCGGCGCAGCGGCTCGACCGGGTCGAGCGGGTCGCCTGCGACGACGAGCCGCGCGCCGGGAAGCTCCGCCAGGGCGCGCAGGAGCAGGTCGAGTCCCTTGTACTCGCGGATCAGCCCGAAGAAGAGGATCGTCGCGCCCGCGGGTGGCTCGGCGGCGACCCCGCTCTCGAAGACCGGGTGCTGGATCCGCACCAGCCGCTCCCGCTCGACGCCGAGCCCCGCGAGCCGGTCGAGCGCGCGCTGCGACTGGACGACGACGCGGTCGACGAGCGCGAGCGCCTCGCCCCAGGCGCGTGCGTTGCGCTCGCGCCGCGGCAGGACGTCGTGCGCGGTGAGCACGGTCGGCCCGTGCAGGCGCCGCAGCCAGTGCAGGTCGTAGCGCGGGATCGCGAGCCACTGCACGTGCGCGACGTCCGGCTCGAGCCTGCTCACGCGGCGGACGAGGCGCGCCGCGCTCGGCACGTACTCGAGGCCCTTCAGCGGCACCCGCAGGCGCGAGCGCGGCGCGCGGCGCGAAAGGCGCGACGAGACGGGCAGGAAGAGCTCCTCGCGGCGGTAGCCGTCCGGAGCCGGCGCCTCGCCGTGCGCGAACGGGGAGGTGAGCAGCGTCACCTCGTGCCCGCGGCGGGCGAGCGCCGAGGCGAGCGCGTGGTCGTAGGGCGCGGTGAAGCTGGGCGGGTCGAGGATGGCGATCCGCATCAGGCGAGCTTCGAGCGGGCGTAGGCGGGCACGCCGAGCGCGGGCAGGGGGTCGTCGGCGGCGAACACCCCGCGCACCTTGCGCCGCTGCAGGTAGGGCCGCACGAACGCGGCCGGGGTGAGCTCGCGCTCGCGCGCCATCTGCAGCGAGACGGCGAGGTCCTTGGCGAGGAAGGACCACCAGAGCTCCTGCTGCAGGTCGACCGGCTCCGGCTCCGGAGCGCCGCAGAGGTCGTCGTAGGCGATCCGCGCCATGTCGAACCAGCGGCTCATCGCGACGCCCGCCCACATCGGCACGCGCGTGTTCACCTCGAGCAGCTTGAAGTCGCCGTCGCGCCGGTCGTGGGCGAACTCCACCTGGGCGAAGCCCGTGTACCCGGCGCTTGCGAGCAGGCGGAGGCCGAGCTCCCGCACGCGCGACTGGGGGGTCGTCCGGAAGACGGCGCTCGTGCCGAAGTGCAGCGGGCCCTGGCGCACCTTCACGCCGGTCGCCGTCGCCAGCGGACGGCCGCTGCGGCCGAGGTAGGCGAAGAGCGACCAGATGCCGCTCTCCGAGTCGGGGACGAGCTCCTGCACGACCGTGTCGAAGCCGCGCTCGCGGGCCCGCTTCCACGAGGCGACGAGCTCGTCCGCGGTCTGCGCGACGAGGACCTTCTCGCCGAACGAGCCCGCGAAGTGCTGGCCCTCGACCGGCTTGAGCAGGAACGGCGGCCGCAGGTCGAGCGAGCGCAACGTCTCGATCGAGTCCGCCTCGACCGTGCGCGGTGCGTCGAGCCCGGCTCGCTCGGCCTCCTGGGGCAGCGTCGCCTTGTGCCGCAGCCGCCTCGCCACGTCCGGGTCGACGGGCATCGGCAGCTCGAACGACCCGCTGACCTCGTCCCAGTGCCGCAGGACGAGCTCGACGTGGTCGTCGCGCTCGGGGAGCAGGACCGGCTTGACGCCGCCCTGCGCGGACGCGCGCAGCGCCTTCAGGACGGCCTCGTCTCCCTGCGCGCGGCTCACCTCCCGCAGATAGCGCGAGCGCGTCCCGAACTCGTGCGGGTGCATCGTGATCCCGGTCACCGGGACGCCTGCGCGGCCGAGGCTGCGCGCGAAGGAGAGCCCGGCCCAGAGCAGGCCGAGCACGACCGCGGGGCGCTCAGGCGGCAAGGGCCGCCTCGTACGCCTCGATCGTCGCCTCGGTCACGGCCGGCCATGCGAAGCGCTCGCGCACACGCTCGCGGCCGGCCTCGCCGAGCCGGCGCCGCAGCTCCGCGTCGCCGAGCAGCCGCTCCAGTGCCCCGCGCAGCGCGTCGACGTCCCGCGGGGGGACGAGCAGGCCCGTCTCGCCGTCGACGACGAGATCGAGCAGCCCGCCGACCGCGCTCGCGACCACGGGCCTCGCGTGCGCCATCGCCTCGAGGCAGGCGACGCCGAAGCCCTCGCGGTGGGAGGGCACCGCCACCGCGGCCGCGCGCTCGTACAGCGGCGGCAGCTCGTGATGCGGCACGAACCCGAGGGCACCCGGCACCCGGTCGCGCAGCGGGCCGTCGCCCGCGACCACCAGCGTCATCCCCTTCGCCGCCTGCACGAGCTCGAGGATGCCCTTCTCCGGCGAGAGCCGCCCGACGAACAGCACCTCCGGCGGCTCGGCCGGCTGGCCGACGCGCTCGGGCAGCTCGATCCCGCTCGGGATCACGCGCACCTCGCGCGCGCCCAGCTCCCGCGCCGCGTCGGCCAGCGCGTTCGAGGCGCAGACGACGAGGCGCGCGCGCCTGACCACGTGACGCGCGAGGGAGGGCGCGCGCCGCGCCAGCTCGACGTCCGTTCCCCACAGCTGGAG
>DATIFC010000188.1:0-28996 GCA_035455445.1 Gaiellaceae bacterium
GCATGCTGAGAGACGCACTTGCCGAACGAGTTGCCGCCGGCGCCCTTGCCCTTCGCCTGGCTGTTCGCGCCGTAGAACTGGTCGAACGACTTGCCGCCGTGCGCGGCGGCGAAGCTCGCGTCGGAGGCCTCGGCCAGGCAGGCCTCGGCCGCCGTCACCAGGTCCGTCGACTGCGCCCGTGCGACGACGGAGACGCACTTGCCGAACGCGTTGCCGTGGTTGGCGTTCGTCCCGAACGACTGCCTGAAGAGATTCGTCGTCATCCGCGCCCGGAGGGCGACGCAGGCTCGAGCCGGGTTCATCCCCGCCTGCCCGACGGCCGAGGAGCTCCGCGCCTTGAGCGAGACGCAGTTGCCGAAGGCGTTCTTGTGCTTCGCGCCGCTGCCGTAGAACTCGGCGAACGTCTTCCCGCCGTGGGTGGAGGCGAAGCTCGGATCCGCCTGCTCCGCGCGGCAGAGCGTGTTCGCGCTGCTCAGGTCGGCCTGCTCGAAGCGGGTCAGCTTCGAGACGCAGACGCCGAACGCATTGGCCCCGCCGCCGAACGCCTGGGTGAAGGCCGCGCTCCCGATCTTCGCGCGCAGCGCGGCGCAGTCCTTGCTCGCCGCCTTGGCCGGGCTCGGGGTTGCGAGGGCCGCAACGGGCGCAAGCGCCAATGCGACCGCCGCGCAGATGATCAGCTTCCGCATGGAAACCTCCTTCGTCTCCTGAGAAGACGACGCGGAGCCGCCCCGCTGGCGCGGTGCTAACAGAACGCTTACCTGCGCCCGGTGCGCGTCGCGGCCGGTCGAGATCGGGACGGGCGGACTCGAACCGCCGCCCTCCTGCTCCCAAAGCGTGAGGCGTGCCCACCACGGCCGATCTCAGCTAGGACTTCGACGATCTCGGCGCGCTCGTCCTCGGCCCGACCGCCACTGCCTCCTAGCGGGCCGAACTTGGCGCAGGTGAGCTTGGGGCGTAGAGCGCCTGAGACCGCCTCTATGGCTCTCGCGTGTCGCTTTCCTCAGCGTCGTGCGCGGCGCGGCCTTCTTTCTCGACGACCAGGAAGCGCTCGGTCTCGCGGACGACGTGTTCGACGCCGGGATCCTCGTGTCCGGGCAGCACGACGAAGTGAGTCGCCACGGTACGGATTGCCTCGTACTCGGCTCGTGTCGCGCTGACCTTCTCGACACAACCCGGGTCGTCGCACTCGCAGAGAAACTCCAGCGGCACGTCGTCAGGCGCAAGCGCCGTGCCCGCGTCCTCGATCCGCTCGTTGACCTCCCGGAAGAGGGCCTCGTTTTGTTCTCGAGGGTCGGCTGGCACCGCTACGAGACCTGTGGGGTTCCGCGTTCGACGAGTTCCCGCGCCTCGCCCTGCTTCTCGACGACCCTAAAGCGTTCGTAGTTCCCGACCACGACCTCGCCCGCGGTCAGGTCCTCGTGGCCGGGAACGACGAAGAACCTCGCGGGTTGAGCGCGGACCGCCTCGTACTCTGCCGGCGTGAGCTCGACGCGCGCGAGACAGCTCTTCTCCCCGCACTCGCAGAGGTAGGGCACTTTCTCCACTCTGCCGCCGGCCGCTTTGTCGATGCTTTCGTTCCCGGCTCGGAAGATCGCTTCGTTCTTCGCCAGCCTCGCTGAGCGCTCGTCCATCGCAACGAGGCTCTTCCCCGGCCTGCTCTTTCCCGAACACGCGCTGGCGCCGAGACGACCGGAGTTCGCACACGACTGCTGGCCGTAGGCGGGTTCTGCTACCCCCGGGTCGAGATAACGCGAGTAGCGGCGCGGCCCAAACCACACCGGGGCCACACCGCTACGGCGCTGCACGTGCGCGCGCTTAGGTCTTAACGCGTGATGAGGTTGTGGATCTCGACCATCTCAGGCACGCCCGGGTCGATCCCGACATCGTCCAGGATCGGCATGAGGTGCTGTGCCTGGGCCTCGAACTGCTCCTGCGAGTCCCAGATCTCGCTGACTCGGAACTTCCCGTCGGACTCAAAAGCCACGTGAAAGGCAAGTCCCTCCGGCAACCAGTTACCGGACTTCTCGAGACGCTGAATTGTCTCGTCGTACTGCTCGGTCGTCGCCGAGACGGGCGTGAAGCGGACGAGAATGCTCGTCCCGCGGTCGTCCATCGTCGTCGGTGGTACTGACGTCGGACTGCTGGCCATGAAATGGCCTCCTTCGTATGGATGCTTTCCGGCGGAGCCGACCTACAACCGAAATCGGTCGGCTGGCGGGCGAGGATTCTGAGCCAGAAGGCACGAACGACCGTATCACGCTTCCGCGACTCCCGGGCTGCCTGTCGTAGCCGTCGCCGAGCCCCTGGCTGGAGGCGCACGGGCTGTCGTCTGCAGTCCCCAAGGCTTCGTGGGATGTCCCGGATGGACGCGCTGATGGGTAGTCAATTGGGCACAAACGGGCCAGAGACGGGGTGGTCGAGTCGGAGGCGTTGCCGACGCTGGAGACGGAAGAGGCCGCCGAGCGGCCCCTTTCCAAGTCGGGACGGGCGGATTCGAACCGCCGGCCTCCTGCTCCCAAAGCAGGCGCGCTGACCAGGCTGCGCTACGTCCCGATGCCCTGAGTGTACTGCCCGAAGTTCGCGCTCCTAGCGAGGGTTTTCACGGTTTCGAGTGAGACTTGCCGCGCTTTTGGGTGGCCTTCCATCCGGAATCTGTGCTTACATTGCCCCCACTCGTGGCCAGGCGAGTACGGACCGGGGTGGCGGCCGTCGTCACCGCATTGCTATTGGCAGGGACAGCGGAAGCGGGGGTGACCGCGGCGTTGACGAGGTCCGAGGCCTCGCTGCTGTCGGCCATGAACCAGGTGCGCGTGGTGCACGGCCTACGCCCCCTCCGGGCAGACGGGCGGCTGGAGATGGCCGCGCGGGGCCACAGCCGCTCGATGCTGCGCACGGGCAGCTTCTCCCACGGCGCGTTCAGCGCGCGGATCCGCCGGATCGGGGTGCGCGCCCCGCGGGTGGGCGAGAACCTGGCCTGGAGCGCTGGCGCCCTCGCGGCCGCCAGGACGATCGTGCAGATGTGGCTCGCCAGCCCGGCACATCGCGCGAACCTCCTCCGCCCCGGCTACCGCCTCGTCGGTGTCGGCGCGATCCGCGGCTGCTTCAACGGCCGGCGGCACACGCTGATGGTCACGACCGACTTCGCGGGTCGGTAGACCGCCTCAGGCAGGCGGCGGGTCGAGCAGGTCGCGCAGCTCGGCGAGCTTCTCGCGCCGCAGCTCCTCGCGCTCGCCGCGGTCGACGCGCGCGATCAGGTCGCGCACGAGCGGCGCGAGCTCGACCGGGTTGAACGGCTTCGTGACGTAGTCGATCCCGCCGAGGTCGAGGCCGCGGGCGCGGTCCCGCGCCTCCGCCCGCGCCGTGAGGAAGACGATCGGGATCGAGCTCGTGCGGTCGCCGTCGATCAGCTCCTCGGCGACCTGCCAGCCGTCGAGCCCCGGCATCATCACGTCGAGCAGGATCACATCCGGCTCGCCGTTGCGCGCCTTCTCGAGCCCGGTCGGACCGTCGCTCGCCTCCAGCACCTCCATTCCCTCCGCCTCCAGGTTCACGCGGCAGAGGAGGCGGATCGGCGCCTCGTCGTCGATTACCAGCACCCGTGTCATCGGCCCTCTCGTCGACTGCCTCGCAGATACCCATTCGCGCACCGATTCACTCGCGCTCGCTCCTGACGGGCTGCGCCGACAGCGGCAGCGAGAACGAGAAGGTCGAGCCCTCGCCCTCGTGCGAGTCCACCCAGATGCGCCCGTGCATCGCGGCGAGCAGCTCCTTCGCGATGAAGAGGCCGAGGCCGGTGCCGCCGCTCGCGAGGTCGCGGCCACCGCTCTCCGCGCGGTAGAACTTGGCGAAGATTCGCGTCTGCTCTGCCTGCGGGATCCCGATCCCCTCGTCCTCGACGCTCACCTGGACGGCGTCGTCCCGGCGAGCGGCCGTGATCCGGATCGTGCCGCCGCGGGGCGAGTACTTGACGGCGTTCTCGACGAGGTCCATCACGATCTGCCGGAGCTTCTCGCGGTCGGCGTCGACCGTCAGCGGCTCGGGGGGAAGCTCCAGCACGAGCTCGTGGCCGTCGAGCCCCAGAGACTGTCTCGCCGCGGACACGATCTCGGAGACGACCGCGCCGACGTCGGTAGGCGAGAGCTGTACCTGCAGGTCGCCGGAGTCGAGCCGGGCGACCGCGAGCAGGCGGTCGACGATCGCCGTGAGCCGGCCCGCCTCGGAGGCGATGTAGCTCAGGAACGTCGACCGCTCCTCCTCGCCGAAGAGGACGTCGTCGCGCATCAGCGTCTCCGCGAAGCCGTAGATCGAGGTCAGCGGCGAGCGCAGCTCCCGTGAGACGTTGGAGACGAACTCCGACTTCATGTGCTCGACGACGCGCTCGGCCGAGATGTCGCGGAAGGCGAAGATGCGGCCGGCGATCGCGCCGGCGGGATCGCGCATGACGGCTTCGGTCAGCGAGAGCACGACTTCCTCGCCGCCGCGGGGGAGCGGCACGATCCGCTCGCCGGCGGGCGCGTCCTCCTCCGACTGGAGCTCGCGCTGCAGCACCTCGCCGGGCAGCCGGCCGAGCGCCTCCTCGGCCGGAACGCCCGTGATCCGCTCGGCGGCGGCGTTCCACAGCACGACCGCCCCGTCGCGGTCGACGGCAACGATCCCGTCGGCGATGTTCGACAGGATCGCCACGCTGCGCTCCTTCTCGAGCGCGACGCTCTGGTAGAGCTCCGCGCTCGAGAGCGCCCCGGACGCGTTGCCGGCGAAGGCCGCCAGCGCCTCCACCTCCTCCTCGCGCCAGGCGCGCGGAGCGCGGCCGTAGACCGAGAGTACGCCGTGCACGGCGCCCTCCGGGCCCACGAGCGGCACCGCGACGCAGGATGCGAATCCTGCGGCGAGCATCGGGTCGGCCTGCAGCAGGCGCTGGTCGTCGCGTGCGTCGGGGACGGCGACCGGCGAGCGCGACTGCACCGCGTCGCCCCCGAGCCGTGCCGTCGAGGGCAGCCGCGATTCGAGCACCTCCGCGGCTCCTTCCCCCACCCCGGCGGCGGCGACCAGCTCGTCGCCTTCCAGCAGCCGGACCACCGCGGCGTCGGCGTCGAGCAGCGCGGGCGCCTGGCGCGCGACCTCGTCCAGCACGGCGGCCGGGTCGAGCTCGGTCGCGAGCAGCGTGCCCGTGCGGGCCAGCTGCTGGGCGAGCGCGCGGGCCCGCCGCTCCGCCTCGAAGAGCTCGCTCCGCTCGAGCGCGCCGCGCGCAGCGCCGGCGAGGTTCCGGGCCAGCTCGAGGTCGTCGTCCGTGAAGCGCCGCTCCTCGGCGAAGAACACGAGCACGAGCGCGCTCTCGTCGGTGCGCGGCGCCTCGACCGGCACGGCGAGCAGCGCCGAGTAGCCGGACTCGCCGGCCGCGGCGCGCCACTCGTCGTCGAAGCGGTCGTCGTCGGCCAGCCGCGGCGCGGCCAGCACGCGGCCGCCGCGGGCTGCGGTCCGCAGCGGGCCCGAGGGATCGCGCAGCCCGCGCTCGAGGAACGCGACCAGCACCCCGGGAAGCCCGTGCAGCCCGGCGAGGCGAAGCTCGTCGTCACCCGGCATCAGCACTGCCGCGCTGCCGCCGCCGAGCGCGTCCGCGGCCGCCTGCGCCAGCGCGTCGAAGGTCTCCCTGCGCGAGAGCGGCTCGCCGAGGACGGCCGCGATCCGGTAGAAGCCGCGCTGGATCTGCGCCTGGCGGGAGCGCTCGGCGAAGCTCTCGGCGTTCCGCAGCGAGAGCGCGGCGAGGTTCGCGAACGCCTCGAGCAGCCCCGCGTCGCTCTGCGTGAAGCGCCGGTCAGGGTCGCGCGTCCCCACCCCGAGGATGCCCATCACCTCGCCGGACCAGCGCATCGGTGCGACGAGAGCGCTACGGAAGCTTTCGTAGACCGGGTGCGGCACGGTGTCCGGCAACGTCGCGTAGTCGTCCGAGAGCACCGGCCGGCCCCGGGCGATCGCACGCCCCGCGAGGCCGCGCTCGGCGGAGAACTCGAAGCCGACGATCCCCTCGAGCAGGCCGTGGACGGCGGCGCAGCGGAGCACGCCCCTCTCGGGCTCGATCAGGTAGCAGTCCACCGCCTCGGCATCCAGCAGGACCGCGACCTCGTCCACGAGCCGCTGCAGGACGGACCCGAGCTCGAGCTCGCTCGTGACCGTCTGCGCGGCCTTCAGCAGGGCCGCCTGCTCGCCGAGCCGGCGCTCGTTCTCCTCGAGCAGCCGCGCCGTGTGCAGCGCGAGGCCGATCTCCCGGGCCACCGCCTCCGCGAGCTGGACGTCCGCGGGCGCCCACGGGCCCGGCTCCGACCGGTGCAGGCCGAGCATGCCGATCATGCGCTCGAAGACGATGACGGGCGTCGCGAGCGCCGAGCGCGTCCCGAGCTGCGTGAGCGTCTCCACGTCGCCCAGTGAGGGATCCGTCAGCTCCGCCGCCTCCAGCACGTCGGCGACCGCCACGGTCCGCCGCTCCCGCGTAGCGAGGTTCGACACGGGCAGCGCGGCCGACATCGCGCCGATCGGCTGCACCCCCTCGGCCCGCCACTCGGAGCGGATCGGCATCGCGTCGCCGTCCTCGCCGAGCCTGATGAAGCAGCGCGTCGCCCCGAGCGCACGGCCCGTCTCCGTCACGGCCACGCGCGTGACCGCGTCGAGATCGTGCACCGAGCGGACGCGGCGCGAGATCTTGGCGACGAGCCGCTCCCGTGCCAGCGCCTGGTCGAGGGCCGAGGCCGAGCGCGTGCGGTCGAGCGCGATCGCCGCCTCGCCCGCCAGCGCCTCCATCAGGCGCACCTCCTCCGGGGTGAAGGCCCGCCGCTGCTGCGTCGTGGCCGCGACGAGCACGCCGATGACGTGCTCCTCGACGATCAGCGGCACGAACACCGCGCTCTTCGCCTCGGCCGCCCGCGCCAGGCGCTGGCTCACGAGCGGCGAGGAGTCGACGTCGTAGACCGTCACCGGCGCCGCCTCGAAAAAGGCGCTCGCGATCCCCGAGGGCTCGTTGTGGAGGTGGATCCGTGTCCGGCCCCACCACTCGAGGTCACGGCCGCCGGAGCGGGCGACCAGGCCGGTCGCCTCGTCCTCGTCCCCGGTCACGAGCGCGAGGGCGTTGAAGTCGCTGCCGACGAGCGACTCGACCTCGTCGAGCAGCGTGCGCCCGGCCGCGACCGGGTCCTGGATCCGCGCGAGCGAGTTGACCATCCGCGCGACCGCGTCGAGCTCCCGGTCGCGGACGCTGACGAGCTGCTCGGCCTCCCGCGCCCGCGCGCCGCTCATCACGACGCCGGCCGGCTCGCTCCAGCGGCGCAGGAAGACCACCGCCGGCACGAGCGCGATCACGATCGCGGCGAACGGCGGCCAGACGTGACCGCCGATCGGCGAGCGGTCGTACAGCACCACCGCCCCGAAGATCGTGGCGGGAATGGCGATGCAGGGGAAGATCGCGGCCAGCGCCACGTCGGTCACCGTCACGCGGTGCCGCTCGCGCCAGAGCGTCGGGGCGAGCGCCGTGGCCACCATCAGGTACACGCCGGCAAGGACGAACAGCGGGACGGCGTTGAAGTAGACGGCCTGGTCTTCGGGGGTCACTGGGCGCCCCTGATGATACGGAGGGCCTCCGGCGGCGTCGACCAGATCGCCCCGCGCCGAGGCGGTTTTCCGAGTTGGAAAGATGGGCCGGACGGCCTATTGGAATCGGGGCGCGAGGAGGCTAGCGTCCAGGGCACTGGGCGATGCGAGCCGCGGTGCCCCGTACCTGGCCTTGAGGCCCGCGGCGAGCAATGGGGAGAGCCCGTCGCCACCACCCCCCGAGCGGCGGGCTCCCTCCGATTCTCTAGGAGGCTTGCTACCCCGCGCGCTCGGCGCTGCGCAGCCCGCGCAGCGCCCAGAGCGAGAAGAGCAGCACGAGCGCGAGCGCCGTGCCGTAGGCGAGCGCGACCTCGGTCGGCTGCCCCGAGATGAAGCCGCGGGCCGCCTCGAGCACCCGCGTCACCGGGTTCACGGTGGCGACGGCGTGGATCCAGCCCTGCAGCAGCGCGAGCGGCACGTACACCGGCGCGAAGAAGAGGACGACGAAGACCGGCAGCTGCATGATCGGCCCGGCCTGCATCGTCCGCAGGCGCATCGCCACGCCCGAGGCCCAGAGCACGGCGGCGCCGTTCAGGATCAGCGCCAGCGAGTACATCCCGGCGAGGTCGACCCCGCTGCCGCCGACCTGCATCCCGACGACGAGCGCGACGGCGGTCAGGAAGGCAGCGGTCACGAGCCAGCGCCCGACCGCCGCGAGCGCGTAGCCGAGGACGATCCCCGTCCGGTTGGGGGCCGCCAGCAGGAGCCGCCGCGCGAAGCCGCTCTCGAAGTCGCGGGCGATCCCGAAGCCGGTGAAGACGCCGCCGAAGACCGCGGACTGCAGGAGCACGAAGACGAACTGGAAGGCGGTGTAGCCGCTCGGGAAGCTGAAGCCGGGGACCTTGTCGATCCGCGAGAGCCCGCCGGCGAAGGCGGTGAAGAAGAAGAGCGGGAAGATCAGCGAGGGCAGCAGCAGGGACGGGTTCGTGAGCACGTTGTGCAGCGTCCGCCAGGCCACGGCGCGCGCGACGGAAGACGTCCTCACGAGCGCGCCATCCTCACGCGCAGGGCCCAGCTCGCGAGCGCCAGGGCGACGAGGGCGATCGCGGTCGCGAGCCCGAACCCGAGCGCGAGCGCCTCCGCGTCCCAGCCCGTGATGATCACGCTGCGCACGCACTCGAGCAGGTAGGAGACGGGGTTGGCGGTCGCGGCGTAGCGGAACCACGTCGTCTCGATCAGGTTCCGCGGGATGTTCATCGACGAGATGAAGAGGAAGACGAAGAACACCGGGAAGAGGCTCTGCACGGCCTCCCCGGAGCCGGTGCGCAGGGCGGCGAAGGCGCCGAGGGCCCCGAAGCCCAGCCCGACGAGCGTGGCGAAGACGAACAGCAGCAGGACGCCGGGGACGCCGGCCTGCAGGCGCACGCCGACGGCGAAGCCGACGGCGAGGTAGACCGCCGCCTGGGCGAGGCTCAGCACCGCCACCCCGCCGAGCTGGCCCGCGAGCAGCGCGACGCCGCGCATCGGCGTCAGCGAGAGCCGGTTCAGGAACCCCGTCTGGATGTCGCGCGCCAGGTCGGTGCCGGTGTTCATCGTCGCGAACAGCGCGCCCTGGATGAACGGCACCGCGAGCGCGAAGGCGACGAACGAGTCGGTCGGGAAGCCCGGCAGCTCCGTCTCGGACTTCAGGCCGCCGGAGTTCACCGCCAGCAGCAGCATCGGGAAGACCAGCGGCGCGACCACGTTCGCCGGCTGCCGCAGCGTGCGTACCACCGAGCGGCGCCCCAGCAGGTAGACCTGGTCGGCAAACGCAGAAGCAGGCGGCCGCCCCGGCGAAGCCGGGCCGGCCTCGGATCGCCGTCGCGAGCGACGGCTCAGGCCGGCTCCATCGCGAGGCCTGGTTGCTGCTCCTCCTCTTCGTCGCCGGCGCCCTCGAGCGAGCGGCCGGTCTTCGCCAGGAAGACGTCGTCGAGCGAGGGCCGGTGCAGGTGGATGTCCTCGGGCTCGAGGCCCTCGGCGTCGAGCGCCCGCACGATCTCGGCGAGGCCCACCTCCCCACCGTGCAGCCGCACCGCGGCTCCCTTGGTCGAGGCGACCCGCTCGCCGAAGCGCTCGAGGATCGCGGCCGTGGGCGCGAGGTCCGCCGGTGCGGCCGGGATCGCCTCGACCGTCGGCCGTCCGACCTCCGCCTTGAGCGCCCTGGGCGTGCCCTCGGCGACGATGCGGCCGTGGTCGATGATGCCGACGCGGTCGGCGAGGGCGTCGGCCTCCTCGAGGTACTGCGTCGTCAGGAAGACGGTCACCCCGTCGTCGCTAGCCAGGCGGCCGACCTCGCCCCAGAGCGCGGTGCGGCTCTGCACGTCGAGGCCCGTCGTCGGCTCGTCGAGGAACAGGATCGGCGGCCGGTGGACGAGCGCCAGCGCGAGGTCGAGGCGCCGCTTCATGCCGCCGGAGTACCCGCGCACCTTGCGGTCGGCGGCCTCGCGCAGGCCGACGCGCGTCAGCAGCGCCTCGGCCCGCCGTACGCGCTCGGCGCGCGGGATTCCCTGGAGCGAAGCCTGCAGGCGCAGGTGCTCGCGGCCGGTGAGGAGCGGGTCGAGGGCGGCCTCCTGGAGCGCGGCGCCGATCCGCTGCCGCACCTGCGGCCCCTGGTGTACGACGTCGAACCCGGCGACGCGAGCCGTTCCGGAGGTCGGCGGCAGCAGCGTCGTGAGCATGTGGACGGTCGTCGACTTGCCGGCGCCGTTGGGGCCGAGGAAGCCGTAGATCTCGCCCGGTGAGACAGCGAGGTCGATCTCGTCCACCGCGCGCGGCCCCTTCTTGAACTCGCGGACGAGCTGCTCCGCCTGGATCGCAGGCTCGGGCAAGCGCTACGCCTTCGCGATCTTCAGCTCGTCGCCCGGCTCGACCCGCACCGCCAGCGTCTCGCGCGCGATCCACTCCTGGTGCTCGCCGAGGTCGCCGGGCAGCGTCAGCACGATCCGGTCGGTGAGCTCGAGCCCGGCGTCCCTGCGCATCGTGTTGACGGTGTGGATCGCCTCGCGCGCGCGCCCCTCGAGCTCGAGCTGCTCGTCGAGGGCGAGGTCGAGCGCGACCGTGAGCCCGTCTTCGCCCGCGACCGCCCAGCCCTCCTTGCCGCGCCGCTCGACCAGCACCTCCTCCGGCGAGAGCTCGTGCCCGTCCACGCGCAGCCGGCCGTCCTCCAGCTCCTCGAACTCGCCGGCCTCGAGCTTTGCGCGCACCGACGCGAGCTCCTTGCCGAGCCTCGGGCCGAGCAGCGGCAGGTTCGGCTTCACGCGGAGCTCGGTCGCCTCGACCGGGCCGAACTCGACCTCCTTCACGCTCAGCTCCTCGCCGATCTCGCCTGCGTGCGGCTCCGCCGCGGCCGCGCCCTGCACCACGAGCCGGCGCAGCGGCTGGCGCAGCTTGATCCCCGACTGCGAGCGCGCCTGGCGCCCCAGCTCGACGACCCTGCGCACCGCCGCCATCTCGTCCAGCAGCGCCTCGTCCGGCTCGCCGAGCTCCGGCCAGCCGGCGAGGTGCACCGAGTCGGGGCCGTCGAGGACGAGCGTGCGCCAGAGGTGGTCGGCCAGGAACGGCATCACCGGCGCCACCACGCGCAGGCCCTGCACGAGTGACCACCAGAGCGTCTCGAGCGCCGCGGGGTCGCCGTCCCAGAAGCGCCGGCGCGAGCGGCGGATGTACCAGTTCGAGAGGTCCTCGACGTACCTCTCGAATGCTGTCGTGAAGGCGGGTGACCAGTACCGCTCGTACGCGTTCTCGGCCTCGCCGACGAGTTGTGCCGTCCGCGCCACGAGCCAGCGGTCGAGCGCGTGCGGCGAGGACGGCTCAGCCCCCCACTCCGGCGCCCAGTCCGCGATGTTCGCATAGGTGACGAGGAACCCGGCCGAGTTCCAGAGCGTCAGCAGCCGCCGCTTGACCTCCTCTGCCGGGCCGTAGCCGAAGTTGATGTTCTGGCTCGGGTTCTGCGCACAGAACTGCCAGCGCACGATGTCGGCGCCCATCCGCTCGAACGCCTCGTTGGCCTCGATCGCGTTCCCCGTCGACTTGTGCATCTCGCGGCCGTGCTCGTCGTGGACGCGCTCGTACGCGAGCACCGAGCGGTACGGCAACCGGCCGACCATCGTCACCGACATGAAGCTGATCGAGTAGAACCAGAGCCGGATCTGCTCGCGGCTCTCCGAGATCCAGTCCGCCGGGAACCACTGCTCCCAGTACGCGTGATCGGGCAGGTCGGCGCCGGTCAGCCCCTCCGCCGCGCCGGTTCCGTAGCCGTGCTCGACCCACTCCGGGCTCTGCCAGCCGAGCGTCGAGAGCGGGACGATCCCGGCGTCGAGCCACGCGTCGCCGACCTCGGGGATGCGGCGCACCTCCTCCCCGCAGCCCTCGCAGCGGATCGGCACCTCGTCGATCCACGGCCGGTGGAGCTCCTGCAGCTGGTCGAGCCCGCCGGTCGCGCGATCCTCCAGCTCCGCGCGCGAGCCGATCACGTTCAGCTCACCGCACCCGCACGGGTAGAGCGGCAGCGGCAGGCCGAAGTAGCGCTTGCGCGAGATGTTCCAGTCGCCCATGTTCCGCAGCCAGTCGTCCATCCGCTTCTTGTACTGGGGCGGCGTCCAGGCGACCTCGTCGTTCGCGTCGAGCAGCGGCTGCCGGATCTCGTCGCAGGAGATGAACCAGTCGTCGACGACACGGAAGACGAGCGGCGTCTTGCAGCGCCAGCAGATCGGGTAGCGGTGGACGATCGTGCCGGCCTCGACGAGCAGCCCCCGCTGCTCGAGCGCGTCGACGACCGGCGCAGCCACCTCGTCGGTGGACAAGCCCTCGAACGGGCCGTAGCCCGGGACGAAGCGCCCGGACTCGTCGATCGGCCCGAGCACCGGCAGGTCGTGCAGGCGCGATAGGTCGAAGTCCTCGCCGCCCGCGCCCGGCGCGATGTGGACGATGCCGGTGCCCTCGTCGAGGGCGACCTCGTCCCACGGGATCACCCGGTGGACGACCCCTTCCTGCGCGGGCAGGTCGTCGAACGGCCCCTCGTACTCGAGCCCGACGAGCTCCTCCCCACGCACGGTGTGGCCCGTCTCGCCGTCGGCGAGCACGCGGGCCCGCCACTCGCCGCGGGAGGTGAGGACGTACTCGGCCTCCGGCCGCACGGCCGCGGCGACGTTCGCGGGCAGCGTCCAGGGCGTCGTCGTCCACACGACCAGCGACTCGCCCTCGCGCCCCTTGAGCGGCAAGCGGACGAAGAGCGACGGGTGCTCGAGCTCGCGGTAGTTCTCCTCGCCGGCCTGCTCGTGCTGGGAGAGCGAGGTGCCGCAGCGCGGGCACCACTGCGTCGAGCGGTGGCCCCTGTAGAGCCAGCCGCGACGGTGGCACTCCTTCAGGAAGCGCCAGATGTACTCGATGTTCGTGTCCGAGAAGGTGAGGTAGTCGTTGCCCCAGTCCATCCACATGCCCAGGCGCTTCGACTGCTCGGTCATCACGCCGACGTAGCGCGCGACCCGCTCCTTGCACCGCTCGGCGAACTCGGCGATGCCGTACTCCTCGATCTCGCGCTTCGAGTTCAGGCCGAGCTCCTTCTCGACCTCGACCTCGACCCACAGGCCCTGGCAGTCGAAGCCGTTCTGGTAGCGCTCGTCGTGCCCGGTCGCCGCGCGGTAGCGCTGGAAGACGTCCTTCAGCGCCCGGCCCCAGGCGTGGTGGACGCCCATCGGGTTGTTGGCCGTGATCGGGCCGTCGATGAAGCTGAAGCGCGGGCCGCCGCGGTTCTGCTCGCGCAGGCGCTCGAACGTCCGCTCGCGCTCCCAGCGTCCGAGCGTCTCCCGCTCGAGGGCCGGGTGATCGGGCACACTGGGAAGCGGCTTGAACATCCGCTCGATCGTACCGAGCGGGAACAACGACTCAGGCCGCGGCGTTTGACCCCGCCGACACCTGAGGTAGAAAGGACCTGATGGCAGACAACATCAAGACGGACACGTTCGACGAGGAAGTGCTCAGGAGCGACAAGACCGTGCTGGTCGACTTCTGGGCCGAGTGGTGCGGCCCGTGCCACGCGATCGCGCCGGTGCTCGACCAGATCGCCGAGGAGCGCAGCGACCTGCGGGTCGTGAAGCTGAACATCGACGAGGAGCCCGAGATCGCCCAGCGCTACGGCGTCATGTCCATCCCGACGCTGATCCTCTTCAAGGACGGCGAGCCGCAGGCCGCCGCGGTCGGGGCGATGCCGAAGTCGATGCTCGAGGAGCGCCTCGGCCTGGCCGGAGCAGCCGCGTAGCGCGCGGGCCAGGCGGCGCTTGCGACGCCGGCCGGAGAGGCCGTAGCGGCTGTGCCGCTGCGGCCGTCCTGATCTCAGGCTTCCGCTTCTTCTTTCTCCGGATGGGGCGCCGGGGCGACAGCGCGCCCCGGCGGCTCGTCGACCAGGCTGAGCACGCGCATGCCGTGCACGTAGGTGATCGCGCCTCCGAGCCAGCCGCCGGTGGTGAGGAAGACGAAGCCGACCAGCGTCAGGACGAACGGCCCGGCCTCGACCGCGCCGTGGGTGTAGCCCGAGTGGCCGATGAGGGCGGCGATCAGGAAGAAGACCGTCGCGGTCACCATCGCCGAGAGGTGCCAGGTCGCCGTCCACCAGAGCGGCGAGCGCCACGTGATCGTCAGCCAGTCGGCCAAGCCGGTCGTGGCCGTGAAGGCCGTCGCGATCAGCCCGATCACGAGCGTGAGCCACCAGCCGTGGGCGGCCGCCTTCTCCGCGACCCCGACCACGCTCGCGACCGCCATCACCGTGGCAGCGGTGTAGGCGCCGATCGTCGCGTCCGTCAGCGGCGGATGGATCGGGTGCCCGGGGAGGCCTCGCCAGAGGTAGCTGAGCTTCATACGCGCCGGAGTGTACGACGCGAGCGGCCGAGCCGGATTGCCGTGCTAGTGCTGCTCGGCGGTGTCGAGGTAGGCGAGGAAGGCAGCGTGCTTCTCGAGGTACGCCTCGAGCTGCCGCAGACCGGACTCGAGCCAGCGCTCTAGCCAGCTCTCGCCGAGCTCGTCCTCGACCCGGTGGAGGCCGCGATCGCTCATGGCTTCATGATCGGGACGCGGCCGGACGCCCGCAATGAGCCGAACGGCCTAACTTGCGGGACGGCCTGGCCTATGCCGATAGCGTTGGGGCGGTGCGCGGCTTCCTCCTGATCAACCCGCGTGCCGGGACCGAGAGCCCCGCCGCCGACGAGCTGGCCGCGGCCGCGCGGGAGCGCGGCGTCGAGGCGCACGTGCTGCGCGAGGGCGAGGACGCGGCGGAGCTCGCGCGCGCGGCGGAAGCGGAGGTGCTCGGCGCGGCCGGCGGCGACGGCTCGGTCGCGAGCGTGGCCGCGGTCGCAGTCGAGCGCGACCTGCCGTTCGTGGTGGTTCCCTACGGGACGCGCAACCACTTCGCCCGCGATCTCGGGCTCGACCGCGACGACCCGCTCGCCGCCCTCGAGGGCTTCGCGGGCGAGGAGCGCCGCGTCGACGTCGGCCGCGCCGGCGGGCGCCGCTTTCTGAACAACGTCTCGCTCGGCCTCTACGCGACGCTCGTGCACCGCCGTGAGCACCATCGCCGGCGGCGCGAGGCACTGGCAGGACTCCGCGCGCTCTGGCTCGGGCTGCGGCGCCGGCAGGGCGCGTGGGCGCGCGTGGACGGCGAGCCGGTGCGGGCGCGCGTGTTGCTCGCGGCGAACAACGCCTACGAGTTGAGCCTCTTCTCGATCGGGGAGCGGCAGCGACTGGACGAGGGGCGGCTGCACCTCTACGCCGCGAGGGGGATGCTCCCGCACGCCTGGGACGAGCGCTCGGGCGAGCGGTTCGAGCTCGACGCCCCCGGAGGGCGGCTGCGGGTCGCGATCGACGGCGAGCCGGCGGAGCTGGAGACGCCGCTCGAGCTAGCGGTCGAGCCCGGCGCGCTGCGCGTGCTCCTGCCACGCGCGCAGGACTAGCGGCACGTTCTCGAACGCCAGCTCGTCCGCGCCGGGCAGCTCGTCGCGGGGGAACCAGCGCAGCGCGTCGACGTCGTCGGCCGGAGCGGCCTCGCCGCCGGCGACGCGCGCCGTCCAGTACAGGTTCAGCGTCGCCTCGGCGGTCGAGTCGCCTCCGTAGCGGTCCATCCAGGCGCCCAGGAACTCGAGCGGCTCCACCTCGAGGCCAGTCTCCTCGCGCAGCTCCCGCCGCATGCCCGCGAGCGGGTGCTCGCCCTCCTCCAGGAAGCCGCCCGGGAGGTCCCAGCGGCCCCTGAACGGCTCCACGGCCCGGCGCGCGAGCAGGACGCGGCCCTCGTCGTCCTCGACGACCGCGCAGGCGGTCGCCTTCGAGCTCGCGTAGGCGACGAAGCCGCACTCCGGGCACTCGAGCCGCTGCTCGTCGCCCTGCAGCTCGGTCCGGCAGCGCGGACAGAACCTCCACCCCGCGAGCTCGCCCACGATCGCAACAATAGGGACCCAGCCCGAGCGAGGAGGACGCGATGCACGACAACCCCGAGCCGACCGAGCGCGAGGAGGAAGCGGCGCCCGAGCGGGTGCGCGAGGAGGACGTGATGAGCGGCCAGGGCCACGAGGACCCGGAGCAGGCGGGCCCGGAGGACAGCGACGCCTAGGTTCGTGCCCGCAACCGTGACCGAGCTCTCCCGCGTCGAGCTCTTCGCCGGGCTGCCGGGGGAGAAGCTCGGCGAGATCGCGGGGCAGATGGAGCGCGAGGAGGTGCCGCCCGGCCGCGCGGTCGTGCGGGAGGGCGAGAACGCCGAGCGCTTCTACGTCGTGCTCTCGGGGCTGTTCGCGGTCCACCAGGAGGACCTCGGCCCACGCAGGGTGCTGCAGCCCGGCGACTACTTCGGCGAGGTCGGCCTCGCGATGAACATCCCCCGCACGGCCTCGGTGCGCGCGCTCACGCCGGCGGTCGTCGCGAGCTGCGACCGGGCCTCGTTCGACGAGCACCTGCGCCCGCTCTTCGCGGAGGACAAGTAACAGTCTGTTACTTGCTCGGGCTGCGCCACGCCGGCGCGGCAGTCCCGGGCCCGGCCTTCTTGTAACAGACTGTTACTTGGAGGGGGCGGTTAGGGCGTAGACCGCGTTCGTGCCGCCGCCGAGGACGAGGACTCGGCCGCGCTGGGCGACCGCGGCGGGATCGGCCAGGGTCTGCGGAAGGTTCGCCACCGGCGTCGCCGTCCCGGCCGTGGGGTCGATCGCCAGCACCTGCCTCGAACCGCCGCCGACGAGCAGCAGCCGCCGGTCGAGCGGGGCGATCGCGACGTGGTCGAGCGCCCGCGGAAGCGTTGCGATCTGCCTGACGGTTCCCGCCGCCGGGTCGACCGCGTAGACCGCGCTCGACGGGCCCGAGGTGGAGAGGCCGCCGGCGACGTAGATCGTGCCCCCGACCGCAGCGACCCCCGCGTAGCGCAGGCCGACCGGGAGGCGCGCGACGACGTGCGGCTGCGAGCCGGGGCGGAAGCGCAGGACGGCGGTCGCGTACCGCGCGCCCGTGTAGCCGCCGACGAGGTACGCCCTGCCGCCGACGGTCGCGGCGCCCAGGTCGGAGAGCGGCTCGCCGAGACTGCCGGCCCGCGCGGCGGAGCCCCGGGCGAGTTCGACGCGGACTACGGTGTCGGTCGAGACGGCCTCGCCGCCGCCGAAGAGGTAGGCGCTTCCGCCGACGAGGGCGGCCGCGGCGTCGTGCGTGGGCACGGGCAGGCTGCCGATGCGGCGCAGGCGCTGCGGCGGCCCGGCGAGCACCTGGCTCGACGAGGAGCCGCCGACGAGGCCGCCGAGGGCGAGCACCCGCCCGCCCGGGAGCGCCACGGCCGCGAGCCGCGAGACGGGCTGCGGCAGCGAGCCGACCCGCCGCACGTGGACGGCGGCGCGCGTACGGCTCGGCGCCCGGGCGGGAGCGGGAGCGGTCGCACGGACGAGCGCGGTCGCGGGCAGCAGGTCGAGCCCGTCGGGCTTGCTCAGGTACCCCGCGCCGGTGCCGGAGACGCCGGTGTGGCCGTACTGCCAGACGATCCTCTTCGTCTTCGGATCGATCACGATCACGCGGTGGTTGTAGTCGTCGTTGGCGGCGATCAGGCCGTTCGGCCAGCGCACAGCGAGCGACGGCTTGGCGAGTCGGTCCGGCCCGCTCGCGGCACCGAACGACCACGTCACCGCCCCGGCCCGGTTGACGATCACGATCCGCCCCGGGGTCGTGAAGCTCGCGACGAGCACCTGCCCGTCCGGGAGCAGCTGCGCGTCGGAGGGGTAGGCGACCGGCGAGCGGATCGACCAGAGCAGCCGGCCCGAGGGCGCCAGCCGGTCGATCCAGCCGCCGATCTCCGTCACGAGCAGGCCGCCGTCGGGCAGCGGCGTGTCGCCGTTCGGGCTCGCGAACCCGCGCGGCGGGTCGTGGACGCAGCTCCCCCCGAGCACGCGCGTCACGCGCTTGGCCCGGTTCACCTGGACGATGCGGCAGTTCTGAATGTCGGCCACGGTCGTGATCCCGGAGCGCAGCCGGTAGGCGTCGTCGGGCGTGTTCAGGTAGCCCGGGCTCGAGCCGGCGATCCCGCTGTGGCCGTACTCCCAGAGCCGCGCGTGCGTCTTCAGCGAAAGCTCGACGAGCGTGTCGTTGAACTCCTCGTTGGTGATGATCGAGCCGTACCCTGGCGTGAAGAACGCGTCGTCCGGGCCCCGCAGCGACGAGTCCTGCCAGACGACCTTCTTCGACGGCGAGATGATCAGGACGCGGTTGTTGTTGCGGTCGGCGATCGCGACGTAGCCGGGGACGATCCGCGAGTGGACGCGCGGCAGGCCGAGCGGCGAGACGAGCAGCCGCGGCTTCGGCTTGGCCGCCGCGTCCTGGCGCTTGGCGCGCCGCGGCGTCGTCGTCCGGGTGGAGGTGGAGGTCGCGTTCGAGTGGCCGTGCATCGAGCAGCCGGCGGCTACGAGTGCGAGCACGACGAGGCTCGCGCCCCTACGCATGCACCACGACCCGGCCCTCGAAGCGGTTTCCCGGCTCCAGCGTCCACGTCGCGTGGACGAAGCGGCGCGTGCCGTCGCCGGCGCGACAGCGCGCGTCGAAGCCGAACGAGTGCACCTTCGTCACGCTACCTCTGCAGAGCAAGCCGCTCGGCAGGAACTCGAGCTGGAACGAGGTCGCGTCGAGGCGGCTGGGCTCGATCAGCAGGTCGGCGCGCAGCAGCGCGCGCTGCTTCCCGTCGGCGGTCGCGGCCGCGGAGACGAGGCCGCGGGTCGAGCCGGTGTTCTGCAGCACCTGGCCGGTGAGCGCCGCGTCGAAGGAGCCGGCATTCCACGGCTTGGGCGAGAAGCGCAGCGGCCCCGTCGCGAGCAGCACGACGGCGAGCACGCCGGCCGCCGCGAGACCGGCCGAGAGGCCGCGCACACGGACGCCGCTGCGCCGGAGAGCGCGCCAGGTGCCCGCGCCGAGCACGAGCGCCACGGAGGCCGCGAAGAGCCCGAGCAGCCACGGCGTGCTGCGGTCGGTGCCGCTACCGAGGCCGTGCACCGTCGCCGCCGTCCGGACCGCGAGGTTGAGGTAGTGCGCACGCCGCCAGAACCGGTACGGCAGCCGGTCGCGGTAGCGGTTCGTGATCGCGAGCGCGAGCAGCAGCTCCGCCGCCACGATCCCGAGCGCCGTGAAGAGCGGGCGGTAGCGCGCGACGAACGGCACCACGAGGGCGGGCAGGGAGAACGGCAGGTAGGCGTCGAGCGCGATCGTCACCACGTGGATCGCCACGAAGCTGCCCACGAGCAGGCCGCCGAAACGGTGCACGTCCTCGATGGCGAACTTCGGCCAGCGGCGGAACTGCCGCTTGCTCGCCATCGTCATCCCGAGGGTGACGACGACCGTCAGGATCAGGTAGGCGGCGACGCCGGCCGCACGCGCCGCGTACCAGTCGACCGGGCTCGTCGTCAGGTGCACGCGGGCTCCCGCGGCGCGACGCTCCTGCGCCAGGCTTCGTTCTCGTGCACGCGCCCGCCCGCCACGAAGCGGCCGGGCAGGCCGCGCCCGTCGAGCCAGTCCGGGCCATCGTCGCCGAGCAGGAAGGCCGCCTTGGCCGCGACGTCAGCGGCGAGGCAGGTGGCGCCGCAGACGGTGACCTCGTCCCACGGGCTCGCCGAGGGGCGGCCGGTGCGCGGGTCGATCAGGTGGTGCTGCTCCTCGTCTCCGCGCAACCAGCGCCGCTTCGTGCGGCCGCTCGTCGCCAGGCCCCCGGAGACGAGCCGCACCGAGCCTCCGCCCGGCAGCGCCACGTCCACGGGGCCGCGCGTGGCGAGATCGCCCCCGGCCGACACGAACCCGGGGCCGGCGAGCAGGCGAGCGGTGTCGTCCCCGGCCGCTGCCTTGACGACGCCGTTCAGGTCGAGCTTCGTGCCGCGGCGCAGGGCGAGCACGCGGCCGAACTGCGCGACGCCGCCTCGCGCCGCGGCTCCGGCCGGCTCGTCGCTCGGGGCGAGGACGTCGAAATCACGGTCGTAGCCTGCAGCCTCGAGGTGCGCGCCGAGCGTCGGGTCGACGAGCCCTCCGGTCGTCTCGCGGGCCCAGAGCGCGGCCTCGAGCATGCGGGCGAAGATCGGCGAGACGAGCCCGGCGCCCCCGGCCTCGTTCACCCGGTTGAGCTCGCTGCCGGGCCGGAAGCGGCTGAAGACGGCGTCGCGCTCCTCGAACAGCGCGCGCACCCGCTCGAGCTCGTGGGGAGAGGCGCCCTCGACGACGACCTCGCAGCCCATGGAGGTGAAGCGGCTCACGACGGCGCGCTCGCCACGGACGGGTCCGCCTGCGCGGGCGCGAGGATCCCGGACTCGAGCTGGTTCTCGCGCACGATGCGCACGAAGCGCCCGGGCGGAGAGAGCGGCCGGATCGCCTTCTTGTGGTGCCCGGGGTACGCGACCCGCGCCAGGCCGGCGGCGGCGACGAAGGCGAGCGCGCCGACCCCGCCGAGGACGGCCTTCGCCACGGTCGCGCGCCGCCGCGCGCCCGCGATGCGATTCTCAGCTGTCCCGGCCACTGCGGTAGCCCAGTATGCGGGCGTTTTCTGAACGGAAGGTGAGAACGCTCGGGCGTGGGGCTCGGAACAGGAGGGCCCGCGCGCAGCGGGCCCTCGAGCTTGCGTTTCGACCAGGCTCTAGCGGTAGCTCAGCCGGCCGCCGCCTGCGATCTCGACGTCGGCCCTGGAGACGCCTCCGACGATCGGACCGCGCGTCGAGAGCATCGTCCAGTCGGCCGTCAGGGTGGCGTTCGAGAACCGGCCGGTGCCGCCGGTCGAGTCCCAGTGGATCTGCCAGACGTAGTGGACGCCGTCGGTCGTGGAGGCTGTCCCGGTCTGGGTGCCGGTCATCGAGTTGCCGTTGGCGCCGGTCGCCGTCCAGGTGCCGACGAGCCCGATCGTGCCCGGGCCTGTCGGGAAGACCTGGCTGGCGGCCACGACGGTCGAGAGGCCGAAGTGGGTCGCGGTGCCGCTTGTGACCGAGTGCGTCTCGCCGGTGGCGACGGTGATGTCGCTGTAGCCCGACGCGGTCGCCTTGAACGGCAGATCGGTTCCGCCCACTGCCGCCCGCGTACTTGCGGGCAGGAAGACGCCGAGCGCCAGAACGAGGCCCGCGAGCAGAATGGTTCGCAGCATGGCTCCCTCCCTTTCTCCTTAGTGCGTGAACGGCTCGAGGAAGTCGTGAACCGACTGCGTGTCGAGCCGCTGCGAGGTGCTGTACCAGCCGCCCCCTGCCGAGCCGGAGGACGTGGTCGCGACCTCGAGGTTCGGATAGTCGCCTCCGAAGAAGTGCGGCCCGCCCGAATCACCGGCTGTGGTGCCGCCGAACTGGTCGAGCGCGTACGAGGTGAGCGCCATGAAGGGCGTGACCGAAACCCTGCGGCTCGGCCCCAAGGTGACGAAGCCGCTGTACAGCCCGTAGCCGACCTGCAGGAACTCGTGGCCCTTGAGCCCGTTCTTTGCCGCCTGCTGGTCGAGGAAGCCGACGTCGGGCAGCTCGACCGGGGTGGCATCCACGTCCACGGTCGGGTCGAGATGCATCACCCCGACGTCATTCGACCCCGGATTCCAGGCCGTGGGCGGCGTGTGGAACCCTGGATGGGTGGCCCAGCCGGTAACCGCGACCGAGTGCTCGGCCTGCACCACGAAATCCGGCGAGAGCGAGAGTTGCTCGTCGAAGGTGACGCGGTAGTGCGAGATCCGCGCCTGGGTGAGGACCTGGGTGCAATGAGCAGCGGTCAGAAACTCGTGCTCGGAGATCAGCGAGCCGGAGCAGAAGACCGCGTTACCGGGTGGTAGCACCGCCCGATCGTTGGCGAACAGGACACCGACCATCGGATGGGCGTTGTTGTCCGCCCAACCTGCGTCCCAGATCGCCCCTGCCTGCGGTGCCCCGAGCATCAGGCCGATCGCGACGAGCAGGCCGACCGGACCCGTGAGTCGGAAGAGATTTCTCATGGGATCCTCCTGTGGTTGCCCCTGGGGAGGCAGGAGGCAAAAGCCCAAGCGGCGAGTCGATCGAAAGGTCGGCGGGCGTAGTCGGACCAATCGGCTCCCGCCCCCTGTGACTGCCTACGCTACGCCTGCCTCAGGGCCAGGCCATCCGTAGTTGCGCGCAGCGCAACGACCCGAAACCACGGATCCTCCTGGCAGTCTCAGACGAGCCGATGCTGCGTGGCCCAGCGCGTGAGCTCGTGCCTGGTCGAGAGCTGCAGCTTTCGCAGCACGCTCGAGACGTGGCTCTCGACGGTCTTGACCGAGAGGCTCAGCCGGGCGGCGATCTCCTTGTACATGTAGCCGCGCGCGATCAGCTGCAGGACCTCGCGCTCGCGCGGCGTCAGCTCGTCGAGCTCGGCGTCGCCGCCGATCCGCTCGCCGGCCCGGAAGGCGTCGAGCACGAACCCCGCGAGCCGCGGCGAGAACACGGCGTCGCCTGCCGCGACCCGCTCGATCGCGTCCGCGAGCTCCTCGCCCGAGATCGTCTTCGTGACGTAGCCGCGGGCCCCGGCGCGGATGACCGAGATGACGTCCTCGGCCGCGTCCGAAACGGAGAGCGCGAGGAACCGCACGCCCGGGCGCTCGGGCGAGACCGCGTTGACGATCGCGTCGCCGCTCCCGTCGGGGAGGTGGACGTCGAGCAGGACGACCTCCGGGTCGAGCTCCTTGATCAGCGGCACCGCCTCGGCGACGCTGCCGGCCTCGCCGACGATCTCGACGGCGTCCCCGAGCTCGGAGCGGACACCCGCGAGGAAGAGCTCGTGGTCGTCGACGAGGACGACGCGCCGCCTCATGACGGCCTCCGCGGCAGGTGCAGCTCGACCTCGGTGCCCTCGCCCGGAGCCGACACGACCGTCGCCCGCCCGCCCGCGCGCTCGAGCCTGCGCTCGATCGACTCCGCGAGGCCGCGCCGGCCCGGCGGGACGGCGGAGCGCTCGAAGCCCGAGCCGCGGTCGCGGACGAACACCGCGATCGCCTCGTCGGTGACCTCGGCGTAGACGTCGATCTCCTCCGCGCCCGAGAACTTGGCGGCGTTCGTCATCGCCTCGCGGGCCGCGAGCACGAGCGCACCCGACTCCTCGTCCACGGGGCAGTCGCCGGAGCTCGCCAGCTCGACCCGGATCCCGTGCAGCTCCTCGACGTCGGCCGCGGCGGCGGAGAGCGCGGCCATGAGCGAGGCCTCGTCGTCGCCGAGCGGCCGGTCCTCGTAGAGCCAGCCGCGCAGCTCGCGCTCCTGCCGGCGCGCGAGCGACGCGACGCGGCGCGGCTCGCCCGCGTGCCGCTGGATCAGAGCGAGGGTCTGCAGCACGGAGTCGTGCACGCGCGCGGCGACCTCCGAGCGCTCCTCGGTGCGGATGCGGGCCGCCCGCTCGGCGTCGCGCTCGAGCGCCAGCCGCCACACCCACGGGCCGGCGATCAGGAGCAGGGCGCCGGCGACCGCGCCGGGCGGGAGCAGCGTCGTCGTCCCGCCCTGACCCGAGAGCACGAGCACCACCCCGAGCGCCGCGACGGCGAGGCCCGCGTAGGCCCGCGGCGAGTCGAGCGCCCCGCCTGCCCGCCAGGCGATCGCCAGCCCCGCGGCGACGAGCGCGATTCCTCCGACCGACCGGTCCGAGAGGCCGACGGCGTGCAGCAGCGCCACGCCGGCGAGGAACACCAGCAGCAGCCACCACGGCCGCCTCGCGGAGCCGCGCGCCCAGAGCGCGAGGTAGAGCAGGATTCCCGCGCCGCCCGCCAGCGCGAGCAGGGCGAAGACGAGCCGCACGAGCGTCACGTCGACCGCGAGGGCCCGCGCGATCCCCGCGCAGACCCCCGCGATCACACGGCCTTCAGAGGCGCGCTCGAAGCTCGGCAGCATGCGGCGTCATCGTACGGCGCGGCTGACGCGAACCGACCCCGCGCCGACCTTCGCGTCGAGGACGAGCACACGCCCGCCCGCCTGGTCGATGCTGCGGTCGAGGTCGCGGCCGTTGCTCTCGCGGCCGAGCAGCTCCACCGTGCCGGCCTCCGCCCGGCCGTGCACACGGAGGGCGACGTCGGGCGGCACGACGACCTGCAGCCTGCCGATGTCGACGCGACCCGTGACATGCGTCTCGCCGCGCGGGAAGCGCACGTCGCGGAGGTCGAGCCGCAGGTCGCCGATCCCGAGCTCGTAGCTCGAGCGGAGGTCACCGGCCGACGCGGGCTGGTACGTCCGGGTGCCGATCCCGTCGCTCAGGTGGACGCGGAAGACCGCCGCTCCGACCGCGGCGACCACGAGCGCGAGCGCGACGAGCGCCCCGATCGTGGCCGCGATCGCCCTCCCGACCCGCCGGCGGCGCCGGGGGGCGGCCCCGGCTCCGGCCGGCGCCGCGGGCGAGCGCCGGCGCGTGAACAGAAGGACGGCCCCGCCGACGAGCAGGAGCAGGACCCACGCCGCGTCGCCGTGCGGCCACAGGCTCACCCTCGAGAGCAGGACGAGCCCGGCCACCGCGAGGACGGCGAGGGCGATCAGCGGCAGCGGCCGCTCGTGCCGGTCGCGGAGGACCGCCTCGGCGATCGAGTCCTGCTCGCCCTCGCTCGGGATGACGAGCGCCGCCGCGATGTAGATGAGGATGCCGGCGCCGCCGATCAGCGTGAGGACGACGAAGCCGACCCGGTAGAAGGCGGGGTGGATGTCGAAGTAGCGCGCCAGGCCCCCGCAGACCCCGGCGAGCATGCGGTCCGACCGGCTGCGCTCGAGGCGCTTGACGGCCGGCTGCTCGACAGTGTGTTCGCTCATGCCTCCAGGATCGCGGGGCGGGGCCGAAGCCGCCATCCGGAATGACCCTGGACCGACCCTGAGAGCGTCCTACGGGGCGAGGACGGCGTCCGAGAGGCGCGGCCAGGCCTCGAGCGCCCACGGGCCGAAGCTCAGGTCGGTCAGGCAGCCGAGCGCCGTGCCCGCCTCCGGGTCGACCCAGAGGAAGGTGCCGGTGCCGCCGAAGTGGCCGAAGGTCCTCGGCGAGTTCCTCGCGCCCGTCCAGTGCGGCTGCTTCGCGTCGCGCAGCTCGAAGCCGAGGCCCCAGTCGTTCGGCTCCATGCGGCCGATGTCGGGCAGCACGCCGCCGAGACCGGGGAACTGGACCGAGGTCGCCTCCGCGAGCGTCTCGGCCGCGACGAGGCGAGGGCGTTGCAGCTCGGCAGCCAGGCGCACGAGGTCGTCGAGGCTCCCACGCATCCCGGCGCCAGGCGAGCCGCGCAGCTCCGCGGTGCGCATCTCCAGCGGCCCGAGCACGGCAGCGCGCAGGTACTCGGCAAAGGGCATCTCCGCCGCCGCGCCGACCGCCTCGCCGACCACCTCGAAGCCGGAGTTCGAGTAGATCCGCCGCTGACCCGGCCGCCCGATCGGGACGCGGCCCTCGAACGGCAGCCCGGACGCGTGCGCGAGCAGGTGGCGCACCGTCGAGCCCTCCGGGCCGGCCGGGCCGTCGAGGTCGAGGATGCCCTCCTCGGCGGCCACGAGGGTCGCGAGCGCCGTCGCGAGCTTCGTCACCGACGCCCAGCCGAAGACGTGCTCGCGCGGCCCGTGCGACGCGGCCACCTCGCCGCCGCGCAGCACGGCGACCGCGACGGTCTCGGCCGGCCACGCCTCGACCTGCCGAAGAGCCTCCACGGCGCGCGATACTAGTCGGGATGGAGCGCCGCACCGTCCCAGCCGTCTCGCCCTTCGCCGAGGCCGCCGGCTACGCGCGCGTGGTGCGCATCGGGCCGCACGCCTGGGTCGCCGGCACCGCCCCGATCATGCCCGGCGACGCCGATCCGCCGCCCGACGCCTACGGCCAGACCCGGCGCTGCCTGCAGATCGCGATCGAGGCTCTGGCCGAGGTCGGCGTCCTGCTCGACCACGTCGTGCGCACGCGGATCATGCTCGTGCGCGCCGAGGACTTCCCCGAGATCGCGCGCGCCCACGGCGAGTTCTTCCGCCACGTGCTGCCCGTCAACACGAGCTACGTCGTCGCCGCGCTGCTCGACCCGCGCTGGCTGCTGGAGGTCGAGCTCGAGGCGCTGGTGCCCGAATGAAGCAGATCTACCCCGCGACGATCACGGGGAAGAGCTTCGCCGCGGGGGGCAGCGTGCTCGACCACAACTTCGGCAGGGGCGACCCGTACACCCTCGGGGTCGAGGAGGAGTACATGCTCCTGGACGGCGAGACGCTCGACCTCGTCCAGCACGTCGAGGCCGTCCTCGCCGCGACCGAGGGCCACGAGCTCGAGCCCCGCGTCAATCCCGAGCTGATGCAGTCGGTGCTCGAGATCGCGACGCCGGTCTGCCGCACGCCCGCGGACGTCTGGGCGGAGCTCGCGAAGCTCCGCGCCTACGTGACCGGCCTCGCCTCCGACCAGGGTCTGCGCGTCGGCTCGGCGGGCACGCACCCGTTCTCGCTCTTCGAGCGCCAGCGCATCACCGCGCGCGACCGCTACCACCACCTCGTCGACCAGCTCCAGTACGTCGCCCGGCGCGAGCTGATCTTCGGCCTGCACGTCCACGTCGCGGTCGACGACGCCGAGAAGGCAGTTCAGGTCGTCAACGGCCTGCTCGCGCACCTCTCGCAGCTGCTCGCCCTCTCCGCGAGCTCGCCCTTCTGGCGCGGCGAGCTGACGGGCCTCGAGTCGAGCCGACAGATGGTTTTCGCCGCCTTCCCGCGCTCGGGCCCGCCGCCCCGCTTCCGCGACTACGCCGACTACGCCGAGGTCGTCGGCCAGCTGGAGAAGACCGGCTGCATCGCGGACTACACGCACATCTGGTGGGACATCCGCCTGCACCCGCGCTTCGGCACGGTCGAGATCCGGGTCTGCGACGCCGTCTCGCGCGTCGAGGACGCGGTCGCACTGGCCGCCTACTGCCAGGCGCTGGTGAAGCTCTACTCGGAGCGATACGACGCGGGCGAGGCGATTCCGTCGTACCACCGCATCCTCACCACCGAGAACAAGTGGCTCGCCGCCCGCTACGGGCTCGAGGCGCCGGTGATGGACCTCGCCACCGGCCGCCGCAACCGCGTCCCCGTGGCGCAGCTCGTCCGCCGCACGCTGAAGGAGGTCGAGCCGCACGCGCGCGAGCTGGGCTCCGACGCGGAGCTCGAGGGGATCCGCGAGATCCTGGCCCGCGGAAACGGGAGCGACCGGCAGCGGCGCATCTGGAACGCGAACCGCGACCTCACCGAGGTCGTCCGCGAGATCGCGGATACGACCGAGGAAGCGGCGGTGCCGGCGTAGCGCGCGTCAGGCGACAAGACGCGTCGCCCAGGCGAGGTTCGCACGGGTGGTGCTTCGGGCTGACAAGATCGTTTGATGCCCCGCCTTCGCACCGTCGCGGTCGCTCTAGTGGTCGTTGTAGTAACCGACGTGACCTGGGACGGCACGTCGCTACGCATCTCGATCGGCTGGCCAGGCCGAAAACCGATCGCCTCGTTCGGTCGTTCCTGGGACCGGCCCCTCTGGCGTCATTCGTGAACGCTGGCCCGCCCGACGCCTAAGTTCCCTTACGGTCGGACGAGTTCGATGTGCCTCGCCAGCTGCTCATCGAAGAGCAGTACCCGGTGGATTCCTCGCGTGTTGTGGAAGCCAAGCCGTACGTGTGGCCGCCCTCGCTCCAGACGAGCACGGCGTGGTGCAGGGCGAACCGGGGTCGCGAACCGGGGTCAGATCTTGCACTGCCACAGTTTCGTGACGAATCGGGGACGACTTGTCCACCGAGATGCCGGTGGGGACGAGTAGGCGCGAACTCGTTTCACGCGCGCTCACGATTCGCCACCGGTTTGCGTCAACGCAAGATCTGACCCCGGCCTGTCGACCCGGCCTGTCCGGTCTGGCACCCCGAGCGCGCGCCGTCGAGGCCGGGAGTGCTCTAGGTTCCGCGGCGTGACTCGGTCGCCTTCGACGCCGGAAGCCGTGTGGGCCAGGCGCTAGGGAACGTGCTTCCGCTGGCGGTCGCGGTTGCGATCTTCCCGGTGCCGATCATCGCCGCGGTGCTCGTGCTCGGCTCCGAGCGCGGAACGGCGAAGGGCCTCGCGTTCGTCCTCGCGTGGTGCGTGGGCCTCGCCGCCGTCGGTGCGGCCGTGCTCCTGCTGGCTGCCGGCGCGGACGCCCGCAACGGGGGCGAGCCCGCGACCTGGGTGAGCGTGCTCTTGCTCGGCCTGGGCCTGGTCCTTCTGGCCCTGGCGGTCAAGCAGTGGCGAGGGCGTCCGCGGGAGGGCGAGGAACCACCCGTGCCGGGATGGATGCGCACGGTGGACGACTTCACGCCGGCGAAGGCCGGCGGAGCCGGCTTTGCGCTGTCCGCGCTCAATCCGAAGAACGTGCTGCTGACGGCCGCCGCTGCCGCAGAGGTCGCCGAGGCAGGGCTCCCGGCAAGCCAGCAGGCGGCCGTCCTGCTCGTCTTCGTCGCCATCGCATCCGTCGGCGTCCTGACCCCGCTCGTGCTCTCCCTCGCGCTCGGAGACCGGTCGCGGCCGCTGCTGGAAGGGCTCAGAGACTGGATGGCCCGGTACAACGCGGTGATCATGGCCGTGCTCTTCCTCCTGATCGGCGCGAAGCTGATCGGCGACGCCGTCTCTGGCTTCTCGGCCTGACGCTTCGCGCGCGGGCAGGACAGCGTCAGCTCGGTCCAGCCTCGCCGCCCCGAGCATCGCCGCGGCCGATGGCGACGAGCGTCTCGACCACCTCGGCAAGCGGCCTGCGGGCGTCGATCTCGTGGGTGCAGGTCGCCCTGAGCCTCGGCTCGACGGATGCGACGTGATCGAAGATCAGCTCGCGCTCGCCCTGTGCCTTGCCATACGGGTTCGCCGTTCGTCGCTCGATCCGGTCGAGGAGCACCTCCGGCGGGGCGCTCAGGAGTACGACCGCGTCGAACCGCTCGTAGAACCTGCCCTGGTTGGAGACGCACCCCGAGACG
>DATIFC010000189.1:0-6934 GCA_035455445.1 Gaiellaceae bacterium
GGCGCGCAGCCGCTCGTGGAGCCGGTCGCGCCCGCTCGTGACGAGCCCCTGCGCGAGGTCGAGCCCGACGCTCTCCTCGAGCCGGCGGATCCGCTCGCCCGGTAGCTCGGGGAGCTCGGCGCGCAGCCGCTCGACGAGCTCGCGCTCAGGGCGGATGGGGACGAGGTCCGGCTCGGGGAAGTAGCGGTAGTCCTCGGCCTCCTCCTTCGAGCGGTGGGGAGTCAGCCGATCGGTCGTCGGCTCGTAGTCGTACGTCTCCTGGACGATGTCCTTTCCGGACTCGTACAGAGCGACCTGCTCCCGGACTGCCGCGTCGATGCCGCGGCCGATGAACGAGAACGAGTTCATGTTCTTGAGCTCCCAGCGCGTGCGGAAGGCGTCCTCGCCGCGCGGGCGCACCGAGACGTTCGCATCGACGCGCAGCGTGCCCTTCTCCATCTCCGCGTCGCTGATCCCGAGCTCCACGATCGTCTGCCGCAGCAGCTGGAGGAACCGACGCGCCTCCTCGGACGAGCGGATGTCCGGCTGCGTCACGATCTCGAGCAGCGGCGTCCCGCCGCGGTTGAAGTCGACCTGCGACGCCTCCGCGCCCACCATCCGGCCCGTGCCTCCGCCCACGTGGACCGTCTTGGCCGCGTCCTCTTCGAGGTGCGCGCGCACGAAGCCGATCTCGCGATCTCCCTCCGGCTCGGGGACGAGCAGCCGGCCGCCGGAGCAGAGCGGCCGGTCGTACTGGGAGATCTGGTACCCCTTCGGGTTGTCGGGATAGAAGTAGTTCTTCCGCGCGAAGACGGCCTCTTCCGCGATCTCGCACCCCAGCGCGAGCCCGAGCTTGATCGTCCACTCGATCGCCACCCGGTTCGGAACCGGCAGCGCGCCCGGGTGCGCGAGGCAGACGGGGCACGTGTGCGTGTTCGGAGGGTCGAAGTAGGCGACCTCGCAGCGGCAGAACATCTTCGTCCGCGTCTTCAGGTGGACGTGGATCTCGAGGCCGATGACCGGTTCCCAGTTCACCTCAGGCGCTCCGGGACGTGGTCGAAGCCGATCGCGCGCTCCAGCGCGTGGCCGGCGCGGAAGAGCAGGTTCTCGGAGAACTGGCGGCCGATCAGCTGGAAGCCGACCGGAAGGCCTTCGCTGAGGCCGCACGGGATCGAGAGCCCGGGCAGGCCGGCCATGTTCGCGGGGATGGTGAGCAGGTCGGCCGCGTACATCGCGAGCGGGTTCGCCGTGCGGGCGCCGAGCTCGAACGCGACCGTCGGCGAGGTCGGGCTGACGAGGACGTCGAACCGCTCGAACGCTGCGTCGTGCTCCTGCCGGATCACCGCCCGCACCTTCTGCGCCTGGCCGTAGTACGCCTCGTAGTACCCGGCCGAGAGCGCGTAGGTGCCGAGCATGATCCGGCGCTTCGGCTCGTCGCCGAAGCCGGCGTCGCGTGTGCGCTCGTACATCGTGCGGACGTCGCCGTTCGCCACGCGAAGGCCGTAGCGGACGCCGTCGTAGCGCGCGAGGTTCGAGGACGCCTCCGACGGCGCGATCAGGTAGTAGCAGGGCAGCCCGTACTCGACCGATCGCGGCAGCCGGCACTCCCCTACCTCCGCGCCGAGCTCCCGGGCGAGCTCGATCGTCCGCTTCACGGACTCGCTGACGCCGGGCTCGATCCCCTCGGCCTCGTTCAGCTCCTTCGGGACGCCGATGCGGATGCCTTTCAGGTCCTCCGCCGAGGGCACCTCGATCGGCCCCGGGAGCTCGACGGTGGTCGAGTCGTGCTCGTCCCGGCCGGCGATCACCCGGTGCAGGAGCGCGCAGTCGCGGACCGTCTTCGCGATCGGGCCGACCTGGTCGAGGCTCGAGGCGAAGGCGACGATGCCGTAGCGCGAGACGGTGCCGTAGGTCGGGCGCAGGCCGACGACGCCGCAGAGCGCCGCGGGCTGCTTGATCGATCCCCCGGTGTCGGAGCCTAGCGCCCAGGGAGCGAGGCCGGCCGCGACGGCGGCGGTAGAGCCGCCCGAGGAGCCGCCGGGCACGCGGCCCGGGTCCCACGGGTTGCGCGTCGGGCCATATGCCGAGTTCTCAGTCGAGGAGCCCATCGCGAACTCGTCGAGGTTGGTCTTGCCGAGCAGCGGCAGGCCCGCGGCCTTGCAGCGGGCGGCGACGGTCGCGTCGTAGACCGGCCGGTAGCCGGCGAGGATCCTGGAGGCGGCGGTCGTCTCGACGCCGCGCGTCGAGATCACGTCCTTGAGCGCGATCGGGACGCCCTCGCCCTCCGGCTCCGCGACGGTGCAGAGGTAGGCGTGGAGCTCGGGGTCGCGCTCGCCGATCGCGTCGAGGTAGGCGCGGTGCAGCTCGGCGCCGCTCACCTCGCCGCGCTCGATCAGGCCCATCGCCTCCTCGGCCGTCAGGCGCAGCGTGTCGATCACGCGCGCGCCCCCCGAACGCCCCCCAGGGGTCCCCCGGGACCCCTGCAGACACCGTAGCCGGCACCGGCGCACGCGTGTGTGACGCGGCTGTGTCGAAAGTGGAACGTCGGCGGGGTGTGTCGGAAGCGGAACATCGGCGCGGGCACGGCTCGGACGGTCAGGCGGCAGGGACCCGGAAGGCGTCGTCCTCGCGGTCAGGCGCGTTCGCAAGCGCGTCCTCGACCGGCAGCGACGGTCGCGGCTCGTCCTCGGCCCACACGTTCGAGAGCGCGAGCGGGTGCATCGTCGGCTCGACCTCCGAGAGGTCGAGCTCGGAGACCTTCCCCACCGCCTCGAGGATCGCGCCGAGCTGCCCGACAAACAGGTCCAGCTCCTCCTTCGTCAGCGCCAGGCGCGCCAGCCGGGCCACGTGCACCACTTCGTCCCGCGAGATCGCCATCTGCCTCCATCCTCCCAAAAGAAACGGGGCTCCTTCCGGAGCCCCGTCAGCATTCTGGTTCCGGAAAGGGTCTAGATCGCCTGCACGTTCGCCGCCTGCAGGCCCTTGTCACCCTGCACGACGTCGAACTCGACCTGCTGACCCTCGGTCAGCGACTTGTAGCCTTCCCCTGCAATCGCCGAGAAGTGGACGAAGACGTCTTCGCCGCCTTCGCGCTCGATGAAGCCGTAGCCCTTCTCGTTCGAGAACCACTTGACGGTGCCCTTGGGCAAAACGTTCTCCCTTCGTGCCAACAAACAACGACGGCCCGGGCACCGAGCCGCCGACCTACTGTGAAGCGGCGGGAACGTTAGCCGCTATCGCCATGGAGGGCAAGGAGGCCGTTGCCGCCCGGGACGTGCTTCAGGCGGCGGGCCCGGCGTGCGGAAACGCAAGGAGCCCTCGGCGATAGCGGGCGGCCCGAACCGTGTTCTGCAGAAGCATCGCGATCGTCATCGGGCCGACGCCTCCCGGAACCGGCGTCAGGAAGGCGGCCCGCTCCGCCGCGCCCGCGTCGACGTCGCCGACGAGCCCCGCCTCCGTGCGCGTGATCCCGACGTCCACGACCGCAGCGCCCGCCTTCACCATCTCCGTGTCGACGATCCCCGGCTCGCCCGAGGCGGCGACGAGCACGTCGGCATCGAGGGTCAGGCGCGCAAGGTCGTCGGTGTGCGAGTGGCAGATCGTGACGGTCGCGTTCGCCTGCAGCAGCAGGTGCGCGATCGGCTTCCCGACGATCGCGCTGCGGCCGATCACCACCGCGCGACGGCGGTCGAGCTCGACCCCGTGCTCGGCGAGCAGCGCCATGATCCCGAGCGGGGTGGCGGGCACGTGCGTCGGCTGCCCGAGGTAGAGCTGCCCGGCGTTGAACGGGTGGACGCCGTCCACGTCCTTCATCGGGTCGATCGCGATCACCGCGAGCGCCTCGTCGAGCCCCTTCGGGATCGGGAGCTGCACCAGGATCCCGTCCACCGCGTCGTCCTCGTTCAGCTCGGCCACAGCGGCGACGAGCTCTTCCTGGGAGATCTCGGCTGGAAGCTTGCGGTCGACCGAGTGGATCCCCGCCTCCGCCGCGGCCTCGTGCTTGCGGCGGATGTAGATCGTCGAGGCCGGGTCGTCGCCCACCTGCACGGTCGCCAGCCCCACGTCGCCCAGCTCGCGCACCTCCTCCGCGACCTCGGCACGGAGGCGCTCGGCGAGCGGCCCGCCCCTCATCAGCGTCGCCGCCACTAGGGAACGGGCAGCCGGACGTCGCTCACGTCGAGGCCGAGCGACTGGGCCAGGCGGACGCCGATCTCGATGTCCTCCTTCAGCTTCGCGATGTCGCGCGAGCGCATCGCCTCGCCGATGAAGGCGCGCTCCTTCGGCCGCCAGAGCGCGTGCTCGACGAACGTCGGCAGCAACCGGTTGGCGGCGTCGACGAGCGCGCGCTTCGTCTTCTTGTCTGCGCCCCGGAGCAGCACCTTCTCGTACGCCATCCCCGCGCCGTGATGGATCCCGTCGTCCGTCGTCAAGCGGTTGCAGAGGTCCTCGAGCACGGTCCCGCGCGAGGCGCGGGCGATCAGGCGGAAGCGCGAGATGATCAGCCGCTCGTAGAAGACCTGCATCTGGAAGACCTTCTCCTCCAGCGTGTCCGCCTCGAGCGTCATGTGCGCCAGCTCGTCGAGGTACGGGTCACGCTCGGCCGTGCCGCCGGCCTCGTCGATCAGCTTCAGCCACGCCTCGGTGTGGCGCGACTCGTCCTGCACCATCGTCGAGTAGTAGAGCTTCGCCTCGGGATCGGGCGCGATGTTCAGGAGCTGCGACGACATCTCGCAGGCGAGCATGTCGGCCTGCAGCTGCTGCGTGAGCACCGAGCGCCACATGTCCTTGCGGCGCGCCTTGCGCACGGGCGAGCCCTTGCCCTCGGGGATCGGCGGCAGGTCGCCCCACGGCAGGTCCCGCACCTGCCATTCCTGGCGCTTGGCGAGCTCGTAGAAGCGGAGGACGCCGGCGAATGCCTCGCGCTCTTCGCGCTCCTGGTCGATCACCTGCTCGGTCGTCGTCACGGTGCGGACCTTATCGTCAGGGGATGCGCGTCGAGTTCGTGGTCGGCGATCTGACCGAGCAGCGTGTGGACGCGATCGTCAACGCCGCGAACGAGTCGCTGCTCGGCGGAGGCGGCGTCGACGGCGCGATCCATCGCGCGGGCGGCCCGGAGATCCTCGCCGAGTCGCAGGAGCTCGGCGGCTGCGCCACGGGCGACGCCAGGCCCACGACCGCGGGCCGGCTCCCAGCACGCTGGGTGGTTCACGCGGTGGGTCCGGTGTGGCGGGGCGGCGACTCGGGCGAGGCCGAGCTGCTGGCCTCCGCGCACCGGCGCGCCCTCGAGGTGGCGCGCGAGCTCGGCGCGCGCACGGTCGCCTTCCCGGCCATCTCGTGCGGCATCTACGGCTACCCGCCCGAGCTCGCGGCCCCCGTGGCCGTCGGCGTCGTGGGCGAGTTCGAGGACGACCTCGAGCTCGTGCGCTTCGTCTTCCTCGACGAGGCGCTGCGCGACCTGTTCGCCGCGGCACGCGAATAAGCTCCGCTCTCGTGGAGCCTCGCAAGTGGCCCCGGAAGAACGATCCCGAGTCGATCCGAGCCCGGCAGGAGGCGCTCGCGCTCGACGGCGAGGTGACCGGGATCGACCTCGAGCCGTTCGCCCGCGCGCAGGAGATGCTGACGGGCGCGGCGGTGATCCCGGTCTCGGTCGTCGGGCCGGTCGAGCTCGAGCTCGGCGAGTACGAGCTCTCCGAGCCCGAGGGCGAGGTCGTCGAGACCGGCCGCGAGCGCGACTCGGTCTTCGTCCCGCTCGCGCACACCGAGGGCGGGCTCTCGGCCTCCCTGCACCGCGGCGCGCGGGCGGTGGCCGAGTCGGGCGGCTTCCGCACCTACGTGCTCGCCGACCGGATCACGCGCGCCTCGTGCTTCGTCTGCGGCTCGACCGCGGAGGCCGTCGAGCTCGCGCGCTGGCTGGAGGGCGAGCTCGACGCGATGCGCGACTGGCTCGCCGGGCAGAACGATCCGTCGCTCTCGACGTTCGCCCGCCTGCGTGGGCTCAAGACGCACGTCGTCGGCCCGATGTGCCACGTCCTCTGGCGCTGGACGACCGGCGACGCGGTGGGCGCGAACATGATGACGCGCAACTCCTACGTCCTGAACATGGGTTACGTGATGGAGCGCGCGCCGGTGACCCCGCAGCGCTCGATCCTGGAGGCGAACATGGGCGGCGACAAGAAGCCGTCGTTCGAGTACTTCCAGAGCGGCCACGGCAAGTCGGTGCTCGCCGAGGCGACGCTCGACGAGGACGCGGTGCGGCGCGTGCTGCGGACGAGGCTCGAGGACCTCGAGGAGCTCGCCTGGGCCGGCACGCACGGCGCCGTCGCCTCCGGGATGCAGTCGGTCGCCTTCACGCCCGCGACCGCGATCGCCGCGATCTTCGCCGCCACCGGCCAGGACCTCGGCATGGTCGGCACGAGCTCGATGTGCCACGGCGCCGCCAGGCGCGTCGAGGACGGGCTGCAGGTCTCGATCCGCCTGCCCGGGCTCGAGGTGGCGACGATCGGCGGCGGCACGACCCTCCCCTTCGCCCGCCGCTGGCTGGAGCTGATCGGCTGCACGGGCGCGGGCAAGGTGTACCGCTTCGCCCAAATCGTCGCGGCGGCGACGCTCGCGCTCGAGATCTCCGCCTCGGCTGCCATGGCCACCGCCGGCTCGGCCGAGTTCTTCCGCGCGCACCACGAGCGCGGCGGCCTGCGCTAACTCGTTCGAGTGATAGAGGCTTTTGCCACTAGGGACGATAAGCCCCTGCAACAAGCGACGTTTCTGCGGCCAGAACGAGGTGAGGAAAATGCTTCGAATCTGGCTCATGGCGATGCTCGCGGCAGCAATGCTCGGTGTGGTTCGGCACACCGACGTCCTCCACCGTGCCGGTTTGACGGGCTACTGCACGACCGCCCCCCGCCCCGCAGGCACCACCGGGCACTGGCGTGCCTGCGAGAAGGGCGTGCTCGACGGC
>DATIFC010000190.1:0-20623 GCA_035455445.1 Gaiellaceae bacterium
CGTCGAGGACGCCGGGCGTGCGGTCGCGTGGTACGAGCGCCTCGGCTTCGAGAAGGAGTGGGAGCACCAGTTCGAGCCGGGCTTCCCATGGTTCGTGTCGGTCGCCCGCGGCGACGTGCGACTCTACCTGTCGGAGCACGAGGGCGACGCCCGGCCGAACACGCTGATCCACCTCTACGTCAAGGACGTCGACGCGGTCTCGCAGGAGTTCGGCGTCCCGGTGGACGAAGAGGGCCTCGCCGGCCGCGAGTGCGACCTTTGCGGCCGACGCCGGGCTTCCCAGCGCCCGGCGCTCCCCTCGGGGTCAGATCTTGCGTTGCGACATATCGGTGACGATTCCGCGACGACGCATCCACACCTGGGATGCGTCGAAACGACGTCGCTGCACCGGGCTCCGCGCGTCCTGCTGGCGATGTGGCAATGCAAGATCTGACCCCGGGTTGAGGCGCCGACGGGTCGCCGCGGGGGAGACGGCCGCCGCGGGGCGGCGCTAGGCTCCCGCTCGTGCCCGCGCTCGTCGACACGACGATCCGGCTGCTCTCCCAGGAGCCGCTCGCCGGGCTGATGCCGACGGCGGCGCTGCTGCGGCTCGCCGAGATCCTCGACAAGGCCGGCTTCGCGTATCTCGAGGTCTCGGGCGGCGGGGTCTTCGACACCTCCGTGCGCCGCGGCGTCGAGAGCCCGTGGGAGCGGATCCGGGCGCTTAACGACCGCACCGAGACACCGCTCGCGATGGCGCTGCGCGGCCGCTTCCTCGTCGGGTCGCGCCCGGTCGGCGGCGAGTTCGTCAGCCGCTTCGTCGAGTCGGCCGCCGAGAGCGGGATCGAGGTCTTCCGGCTGCACGACCCGCTGAACGACGTCGAGAACCTCCGCGAGGCGGGCAAGGCGATCACGGCCGCGGGCAAGGAGTTCGACGCCGGCCTCGTCTTCGGCTCGGGCTACACGAACGAGAACGACGCGCTCGTCGAGCAGGCGCGCAAGCTCCCGGAGCTCGGCGCGGCGCGCGTGCTGCTGCACGACCCGTCGAGCGCGCTGCAGCCGCAGCGCGCGCAGGAGCTCGTCGGCACCCTCGCCGAGGCGAGCGGCCTGGCCGTCGGCCTCTACTGCCAGGGCGCGGGTGGGAACGCGCTGGCGGCGGGGCTCGAGGCGGCTCGCGCCGGGGCCGATCTCGTCGCCTGCGCCGTCTACCCGGTCGCGCTCACCGTGCACCGCATCTCCGGCGAGGCGCTCGCGACGGCACTCGCGGGGCTCGGGATGGACGCCGGCGTCGACGTCGACGCGCTCTGGCGCGCGTCGGAGCTCGTGGACGAGCACATCGGCGACGAGCCCGTCACGCCGCTCGCGCCGCGGATCGCCGTGCGCGCCGCCGAGCACAAGGTGCCGCCGGGCCTCGTCGGCGCCCTCGACGGCCACCTGCGCGCCCTCGCCGCCGGCGACCGGCTCGACGAGGTGCTCGACGAGCTGGCGCGGATCCGCGAGGAGGTCGGGTGGCCGCCGATCGCGTCCCCGATCGGCCAGATCCTCGGCTCCCAGGCGCTGCTGCACGTCCTCAGCGCGAGCCGCTACGGGACCGTCGTCGACGAGCTGCGCGCGCTGATCGACGGCCGCTACGGGAGCCCGCCGGGCCCGATCGACGCAACCGTGAAGCGCGCCGTCGCGCTCTCGGGCGGCGCGCCGGACGAGGAGGCGCCGGTCGACCTCGACTCGCTGCGCGAGGAGGCGGATGGCCTCGCCTCGAGCGAGGAGGAGCTGCTCCTGCTCGCGCTCTTCGGCGAGGAGGCGAAGCCGCTGCTGCAGGCGATCCGCGGCCGCGCGAGCGGCGACGACAGCCTCACGGCCGGCGGTGTCGACCAGGCCCGCGCCGAGCGCATTCGCGAGATCGTCCGCATCGTCCAGGAGTCCGGCGTCGGCGAGGTGACGATCGAGGAGGCAGGCATGCGCGTCTCCGTGCGGCGCACTCCCGAGCCGCTCGAGGCGACGCTCGCGCCGCCCGCAGCCGGGGCCGAGGAAGAGGCGCCCCCGCCGAGCCCCGCGGTCGACGGCTTCATGCGCGTCGAGGCGCCGATGGTGGGCGTCTTCTACCGCGCGGCGCAGCCGGGTGCGCCGCCGTTCGTCGAGGAGGGCGACACGGTGACACCGGGCCAGACGCTCTGCATCCTCGAGGCGATGAAGCTGATGAACGAGATCAAGGCGGACGCGGCCGGGATCGTCCGCGCGATCCACGTCGGCAACGCGGAGCCGGTCGAGTTCGGCCAGCTGCTCTTCGAGCTCGAGCCGGTCGGCGCGCAGCCGCTCGACGCGATCTAGATGGCCTGGTGATGTTCAGACGCGTGCTGGTGGCCAACCGGGGCGAGATCGCCGTCCGCGTGATCCGCGCGCTGCACGAGAACGACGTCGAGGCGGTGGCCGTCTACTCGACCGCGGACGCCGGCGCGCTGCACGTCCGCCTCGCCGACCGCGCCGTCTGCGTCGGCCCGCCGGCGGCGACGGAGAGCTACCTGAGGATCCCGTCGCTCGTCGCCGCGGCGACCACCACCGGCTGCGAGGCGGTGCACCCCGGCTACGGCTTCCTGGCCGAGAACCCGGCCTTCGTCGAGGCGTGCGCCGACAACGATCTCGTCTTCATAGGCCCCGACGCGGACGTGATGGCGCGCATGGGCGACAAGGTCGAGGCCAAGCGGGAGATGCGGGCCGCGGGCGTGCCGCTGGTGCCCGGCACCGAGGATGCGACGAGTGTGGAGGAGGCCCGCGCCGCGGCGGAGGAGGTCGGTTACCCGGTGCTGCTGAAGGCCTCGGCCGGCGGAGGCGGCAAGGGCATGCGGCTCGTGACCGACCCCGACGGGCTCGAGGCGGCGTACGGGACGGCGGCCATGGAGGCCGAGGCCGCGTTCGGCGACGGCAGCCTCTATCTCGAGAAGGCCGTCTCGCCCGCGCGGCACGTCGAGATCCAGGTGCTCGCCGACGGGCAGGGCGGCGTGCTCACGCTCGGCGAGCGCGAGTGCTCGATCCAGCGGCGCCACCAGAAGCTGATCGAGGAGTCGCCCTCGCCGGCGCTCGACCCCGAGACGCGCGAGGCGATGGAGGCCGCCGCCGAGCGCGCCTGCCATGCGATCGGCTACCGCAACGCCGGCACCTTCGAGTTCCTGCTCGGGCCCGACCGCGCCTTCTACTTCATCGAGCTGAACGCGCGTCTGCAGGTGGAGCACCCGGTCACCGAGATGGTCACCGGCTTCGACCTCGTGCGCGAGCAGCTGCGCGTGGCCGCCGGCGAGCGCCTCGAGCGAACCGGCCGTGCCGGGCGCCGCGGGCACGCGATCGAGATCCGGCTGAACGCCGAGGACCCGCGCAACGACTTCGCGCCCGCACCCGGGCGCGTGACGCGCTTTCGCCCGCCGCTCGGCCCGGGAGTGCGACTCGACACGCACCTCGAGGAGGGCTACGTCGTGCCCCCGCACTACGACTCCCTGCTCGGCAAGCTCGTCGTCTGGGACGAGACGCGGCCGCAGGCCATCGAGCGGGCGCTGCGGGCGCTCGGCGAGCTCGTGCTCGACGGCGTGCCGACCACGCGCGAGCTCGCGACGGACATCCTGCGCGGCGAGGAGTTCGCCAGCGGCCGCTACTCGACCGGCTACCTGGCCGAGGCCGCAGAGCGGCTTCCGGCGATCGTGGGATCTTGACCGAGCCGCTCGTCGTACGCGGGCCCGGCGGCTCGGTGACGCTCACCGCGGCGGCGCTCTCCCGCCTGGTCGCGCAGGCGGTCATCACCGTGGAGGGCGCGCGCTTGCGGCGGCCGCGGCGCGGCGTCGACCTCCAGCACGCAGACGGCCGCGCCACCGTCTCGCTGGAGCTCTCGGCGCCGCACGGCACGCCGTTGCCGGAGCTCGCGCGAACGGTGCAGGAGCGTGTCGCCGAGGCGCTGACCCGGACCGCCGGCCTCGAGGTCGACCGCGTGGACGTCGAGATCGAGGAGATCACGTGAGCCGCCGCGCCGACCGCCGCACGGCGCTCGTGCTCCTCTACCAGTGGGACGTCACGGGGCAGGAGCTGGCCTCGCTCTTCGACGGCGAGGTGGCGCCGTTCTCGCGCGACCTGGCCGAGGCGGTGGTCGAGCGGCACGAGGGGCTCGACGCGCGCATCACGGCGGCCGCGGACGAATGGACGGCCGACCGGCTCGGGGCGCTCGAGCGCAACATCCTGCGCATGGCGATCCTGGAGCTCGACCGCGGCGAGGTTCCCGTCGAGGTCGCGATCGACGAGGCGGTCACGCTCGCCAAGCGGTACTCCTCCGAGGATGCCGGCCGCCTCGTGAACGGCATACTCGGCCGGATCGTGAAGGAGCGGGCGGCATGACACGTTGTCTTCCGGCCGAGTTTGGAACGGCCGCACCGGCAAAGCCGGCACGGCCTCCACGACGGCATCGCAAGCGATGCCTCGGCCGGATCGTGAAGGAGTGGGCGGCATGACGACTAGTTGTCCGGCCGAGTTTGGAACGGCCGCACCGGCAAAGCCGGCACGGCCTCCACGACGGCATCGCAAGCGATGCCTCGCCCGCATCGTGATGGAGCGGGCGGCATGAGCGGGGCCGAGGAGCGGCTGAAGAACGCGGAGGAGCTGCTCGACCGGCTCGAGCGCACGCGCGCGCGGCTGGAGGAGACGAAGGACCCCGACGAGGCGATCGAGATCCTGACGGAGCTCTCGGAGATCGCGAAAGAGGTCGAGACGCAGCTGCAGCAGGCCAAGCGGGAGGCGGAGTCCTGAGCCGGCGCTTGCGACGGCGTTTTCAGGCCGGGCGGGCTCTGCCCGCGCGGCCGTCTCTGCTGAGTCGTCGAAAGGCGACGACCCGGGGCGCGAGATGACCGCGCCGGACGAGCTCCGGGCGCTCGTCGAGTCGTACCTCGCCGACCTCGCGCTGACGCCCGAGCTCGGCGGGCTCGACGCGTCCGTGCGCTACGCGCTGGAGGGCGGAGGCAAGCGCGTGCGGCCGGTGCTCTGCCTCGCGACGGCCGAGGCCGCGGGCGCCGAGCCCGAGGCCGCACTCCCAGCGGCAGCGGCGCTCGAGCTCGTGCACTCGTTCTCGCTCGTGCACGACGACCTGCCGGCGCTCGACGACGACGAGCTGCGGCGCGGGCGGGCGAGCACCTGGGCGCAGCACGGCGAGGCGGTCGCGATCCTCGCGGGCGACGCGCTCTTCGGCGAGGCGCTGCGGCTCGCGCTCTCCTACCCCTCGCCCGCGGTGGCGCGCGAGCTCGTCCAGGCGACGCTCGGGATGATCGGGGGGCAGTACCTCGACATCACGGGCGGCGGCGGCGACCTCGCGGCTCTGCACCGGCTGAAGACCGGTTGCCTGTTCTCGGCCTCGGTCGGGTGCGCCCTGTGGGTGGCCGAGGTGCCCGAGGCCGGGCAACAGCCGTGGCGCGCGTTCGCGGAGGAGGTCGGGCTGCTCTTCCAGATCGTCGACGACATCCTCGACGAGGACGGGTACGTGCTCGAGCGCGGCACGGAGGGCGCGAGGAGCCTCGCCGACGAGGCGGCCGAGCGCGCGCAGGCACGCCTGGCCGAGATCGACGCGGACACCTCGGTGCTCGCCGGCATCGTCACCGGGCTGGCCGCTCGCACCTCCTAGCCGGTGGTGCGGCTGAGCAACGACACCGCGGAGCTCGTCCCGCGCACCTCGTTCGACGGGCCCGTGCTGCGCTTCGACTTCCCCGGCCTCGAGATCGGCGTCGCCGAGTACGACGAGGGGCCGACCGGTTGCACGGTCTTCTACTTCCCGGCCGGCGCCGACTGCTCGGTCGACGTGCGCGGCGGGTCACCTGGAGTCAGCGGAACGGGGCACGAGGAGCTCGACGCGATCTGCTTCGCCGGCGGGTCGCTCTACGGGCTCGAGGCGGCGGCCGGGGTCGCGGCCGAGCATTTTGCGCGCCACGACTACCGCGTCGGCTGGCTCGAGATCCCGATCGTGATGGGTGCGATCATCTACGACTGGGGCCCGCGCGAAAGCTCGGTCTACCCGGACAAGGAGCTCGGTCGGGCCGCACTCCGCGCGGCGCGCCCGGGCGTCTTCCCGATCGGGGCGCGCGGGGCCGGCCGCTCGGCCACGGCGGGCAAGCTGTTCGCGTACGACGAGCGTGAGCCAGCCGGACAGGGGGCCGCGTTCAGGAGCGTGGGCGAGACACGAGTCGCCGTCTTCACCGTCGTGAACGCGATCGGCGCGATCGTCGACCGAGACGGCAACGTCGTTCGCGGTCACTACGACGCCGAGCGCGGCGCACGGCGGGCGCTCGTCGCGGGTGTCGAGGAGCGGCTCGCCGGCGGTCGGCCCGTTCGCACCCCTCCGGGGAACACCACGCTCACGGCGGTCGTCACGAACCTCAGGCTCGACGCGCGCCAGTTGCAGACGTTCGGCAGGCAGGTGCACACGTCGATGGCGCGCGCGATCCAGCCGTTCCACGCGCTGGAGGACGGCGACGTGCTCTTCGCAGTCTCGACCGGCGCGGTCGAGACCGACCCGCTGCTGGACACGACCGCGCTCGGCGTCGTCGCCTCGGAGCTGGCCTGGGACGCCGTGCTCTCGGTCACCGCCGGGAGCGTGTGAAGAAACGGCTCGACGTGCTGCTCGTCGAGCGCGGGCTCGCCGAGAGCCGCGCCCAGGCGCAGGCGCTCGTCCTCGCCGGGCGCGTGCCGGGCTACGAGAAGGCGGGGCAGCAGGTGGACGAGTCCGCCGAGCTGTCGGTGACGCAGCCGCCGCGCTTCGTCTCGCGCGGCGGCGAGAAGCTCGCGCACGCGCTCGACGCGCTCGGCGTCGACCCGGCCGGCTGCGACTGTCTCGACGTCGGCGCCTCGACCGGGGGCTTCACCGACGTCCTGTTACAGCGCGGCGCCGCGCGGGTGATCGCGCTCGACGTCGGCTACGGCCAGCTGCATCCGCGGATCCGTGAGGACGAGCGCGTGACCGTGCTCGAGCGGCAGAACGTGCGCGAGCTGCGCGAGCTGCCGTTCGCGCCGGGGCTCGTGGTCTGCGACGTCTCCTTCGTCAGCGTCCGCAAGGCGCTGCCGCCGGCGCTCGAGCTCGCCGCGCCCGGCTGGCAGGCGTTAGCGCTGGTGAAGCCGCAGTTCGAGGCCGCGCGAGGAGAAGCGAGGCGCGGCGTCGTGCGGGACCCTGGGATCTGGCGGCGAGTGCTCGGCGAGGTCGCGCGCGAAGCAGTGGAGTGGGGGGCCGAGACCGTCGGGGTCGTAGACTCCGGCCTGCCCGGCCCGAAGGGGAACCGAGAGTTCTTCCTGCATCTCGCACAGCGCGAGCGGCCGGAGCTTCCCGATGAGCTCGAGCACTGGATCGACGATGCGACGGCCTGAGGTGCGGCGCGCGGCCGTGATCACGCACGGGCACGCCGATCTCGTGCGCGAGCCCCTGGAGCGCCTGCGCTCGCTCGCCCGGGAGCGCGGCGTCGAGCTCCTGCTGCCGGAGGAGGAGGTGGCGAAGCACGGCGACGGCGCGGCGGGGGACCTGACGAGCGCGGATCTCGCGGTCGTGCTGGGCGGCGACGGGACGATGCTGCGCGCGCTGAACACCTTCCTCGGCACCGAGGTGCCGGTCTTCGGCGTGAACTTCGGGCGCGTCGGCTTCCTCGCCTCGGTGGAGGCCGAGGCGCTCGAGGCGGGCGTCGGACGCGCGTTCGCCGGCGAGTTCGAGGTGGTCGAGCTGCCGGCGCTCGAGGCCTCGACGGGAGACGGGCGCTGGCAGGCTGTGAACGACGTCGTCGTCACGAGCTCGACGCTGGGCCGGATGATCGAGCTCGGCTGGGCGATCGGCGGCGAGGACCTCGGGCAGCTGCCCTGCGACGGGCTGATCTGCTCGACGCCGTCGGGGTCGACCGCCTACAACCTCTCGAACGGCGGGCCGGTGCTCGTCTGGGGCCTCGACGCGATGGCCCTGACCTTCGTGGCGCCGCACTCGTTGCACGCGCGGCCCCTTGTCGTCCCGCGCGGACGGGGGCTGACGGTGACGAACCGCACCGACGACGTCGGCGCGACGGTGCTGGCGGACGGGCAGCCCGTGCACGAGCTCTCGCCCGGAGACCGGGTCGAGGCGCGGCTGTCGGAACAGCGCAGCCTGCTCGCGACGCTGCCGGAGAGCACGTTCTTCAGCCGGTACCGGCGCACCTTCGTCGCCACGTGAATCGGCACGCATTCGGCACAGAGACGTCACACACTCGTGCGCCCCGGCCCGGTACCGTCCCAAACCCCCACCCACCCAGGGGCGCGCGTGAACAGGAATGAGGGCGGCGGTGCTCGTCCGTTTCCGCGGGTCGCCGCGCGGGGCGCGCGGACGTAGCATCCAGGCCGTGCTCCGGCGCCTGCGCATCGAGAATCTCGTCCTGATCCGCGAGGCCGAGCTCGCCTTCGGGCCCGGCCTGAACGCGATCACGGGCGAGACCGGCGCGGGCAAGACGATCCTCGCCCAGGCCATCGGCCTCCTGCTCGGCGCGCGCGGCGACGCCGCGCTCGTCGGCCCGGACGGCGACGAGGCCTACGTCGAGGCCGAGCTCGACCCGCCGACGGGCTTCTTCGACGACGACGAGCTGCGTGCGCTCGCAGAGCTGCGGCCGCAGGACGAGGACGGCCTCGTCCTCGCCCGCCGCGTCTTCCCGGATGGGCGCACGCGGGCCTATGCCTGGGGTCGCAGCGCCGCCCGTGAGGACGTCGCCGCCGCGGCCGAGCGCCTGGTCGCGATGTCGGGCCAGTTCGAGCAGCGCCGCCTCGCGCGGCCCGCCTACCAGCTCGACGTGCTCGACGCCTTCGCCGGCGGCGAGCAGCAGCAGCGCCGCTCGGCGCTCCGGGCCGCTTGGCGGGAGCTCGGGGCCGCGCGGCGCCGCCACGAGGAGCTGACGCAGAACGCGGCCGAGGCCGAGGCGCGGCTCGCCGAGCTCCGTGCCCTCGTCGAGGACACCGAGGGCCTCGAGCCCGGCACCGAGGACGAGCTGCGGGCCGAGCGCGAGCGGCTGCGCCACGTGACCGAGCTTGCCGAGGGCTCGTCGGCCGCGGGCGAGGCGCTCGCGCCCGACGAGGGCGACGGCGCGGCCGGGCTCGTCGCGCTCGCCGAGCGGGCGGTTGCCCCGTTGGAGCGGCTCGCGCCGGAGCTCGAGCGCGCGGGCAACGACCTGCGCGACGTCGAGCTGCGCCTGCGCGAGACGGCCTCGGAGCTGCGGGCCTTCCTTGCTTCGCTCGAGGCGGAGCCGGACCGCCTGGAGCGCCTCGAGGCCGAGCTCGACCGCATCGCGGGGACACGGCGGCGCTTTCGCTGCGAGACCTACGAGGAGCTGCTCGCGCGCGCGGCTGAGGCCCGCGCCGAGCTGCGCGCCCTCGACGACCGAGCCGATCCCGCGGCCGCCGCGGCGCAGGCTCTGGCCGAGGCCGAGGCCCACGCGGCCGAGCTGACCGGCGCGTTGCGCGAGGCCCGGGCCGTCGCCGCCGAGCCGTTCGCCGCCGCCGTCGCCGGGGAGCTGCGCGGGGTCGGCCTCGGCGAGGGCGAGTTCCGCGTCGAGCTGCGCGAGCGCGACCCCGGCCCGACGGGCGCCGACGAGGCCGCCTTCCTGATCCGGCCGAACGCCGGCCTGCCCTTCGCGCCGGCCGCCGAGACCGCCTCCGGCGGCGAGCTCTCGCGCGTCGCGCTCGCGATCGCGGCCGTCGGGGGCGGCGAGACGATGGTCTTCGACGAGATCGACGCCGGCATCGGCGGCGAGACCGCGCACGCGGTCGCCGAGACGCTCCGTCGCCTCGCGGAGCGCGCGCAGGTGGTCACGATCACGCACCTGCCGCAGATCGCCTCGGTCGCCGACCGGCACTTCCGCGTCGAGAAGGTGCCCGGCGACCCCACGCACACGACGATCGAGCCGCTAGCCGACGGCGAGCGCCGGGAGGAGCTGACGCGGATGCTCGGCGGCGAGCAGTTCCTCTCGGCCGTCCAGCAAGACCGATGAGCTTCGTCGAGTTCACCGGCCACGCTCGCCTGGGCAAACGCACGAAGAACCTCGTCAGCCGTCTCGGGCCTGACGACGTCGCGATCATCGACCACCAGGACATCGACCGCGTCTCGGCCGAGGAGCTGCTGGAGTCGGGCGTCCGCGTCGTCGTCAACGTCGCGCGCTCGCAGAGCGGCCGCTTCCCCAACCCAGGACCGCTGCTGCTCGTCCGCGGCGGCGTGCGGCTGATCGACGCGCCCGGAGCGCCGCTCTTCGACGAGCTGAGCGACGGCGAGGACGTGACCGTCCGCGGCTCGAGCGTCTTCCGCAACGGAACCTGCCTGGCCAACGGCCGGTCGCTGGCCGCCGACGACCTCGGGCGCGCGCTCGCCGAGCAGCAAGGGCGCGTGACCGACGCGCTCGAGGGCTTCGCCGAGAACACGCTCCGCTACCTGCGCGACGAGGGCCGGCTGCTCGCGCAGGGAATCGAGTTCCCGGCGCTCGAGACCCGTTTCCGCGAGCGCCACGCGCTCGTGGTCGCGCGCGGGCCGGGCTACAAGCGCGACCTCGCGATCGTCCGGCCGTACGTCCGCGACTTCAAGCCCGTGCTGGTCGGTGTCGACGGCGGCGCCGACGCGCTGCTCGCGAACGGGATGAAGCCGCACGTGATCGTCGGAGACATGGACTCCGTCTCGGACGACGCGCTGCGCAGCGGCGCCGAGCTCCTCGTCCACGCGTACCGCGACGGCGCCGCGCCCGGGGCGGCCCGGCTCGAGTGCCTGGGCCTGCGCTACTCGACGGTCTCGGCCCCGGGCATCAGCGAGGACATCGCGCTCCTGCTCGCATTCGAGAAGGGCGCCGAGCTGATAGTCGCGGTCGGCACGCACTTCAACCTGACCGAGTTCCTCGAGCGCGACCGCGCGGGGATGTCGTCGACCTTCGTGACGCGGCTGAAGGTGGGGGAGATCCTGATCGATGCGAAGGGCGTCTCGCGTCTGGTCAGCCGCCAGGTCGGGCTCTGGCCCCTGATCCTGTTCGCGGCCGCCGGCCTCGGCGCCGTGGTGGTCGCCATCGCGGCGTCGCCGGACCTGCGCCACTTCATCAGCCTGCTCGGCCAGCGGATCCGCGACCTCCTCGGCCTCGGCTAGTGCCGACCTATACGGAGACTCGCGAGCTGCTCGCGCCCCTCGAGGACGTCTGGCTCTTCCTGGTCGAGCCGCATCACTTCTCCGACTGGTGGCCCGGGGTCGCGAGCGTCACCCCGGACCGGCGCGGCCTCGCGCCGGCCGCCCGCTGGAAGCTGCACGCACCGATGCGGCCGGGCCTCCTCCGCCGGCCGGCTTCCGAGTCGACGCTGGTCGTGATCGAGGTCGAGCCTCCCACCCGCGTCACCTGGTACATGACCAGCGAGCGGCTCGACGTCGACCTCAGGCTCTCCGACGCCGGGGAGCATCACACGCGCGCCGAGCTGACCGTCAGCGGCCCGTTTCTCGTCGGCCTGCGCCGCTCGCTGCCCCGGAACGCGCTCAGGCGCCTGCACTCCCTGTGCCAGACTGCTGCGGAGCTCTGACATGTTCGACCTGCGTTACCACGTCGCGTCGCTCGCGGCCGTCTTCCTCGCGCTGATCATCGGGATCCTCGTCGGCGTGGGCATCTCCGGCCCCGTCGACAGCACGAAGACGAAGCTGCTCGAAGAGCAGGTCGCGAACCTGCAGCGCCGGCTCGACAAGACATCGACCCAGTCGAGCGCGGACGCTCGCGAGCAGCAGGCCGCGCGCACCTTCATGAACGAGACCTACCCGGTGCTGGTGCGAAACCGCCTGCGTGGCAAGAAGATCGCGGTCGTCTTCGTCGGCACCGAGAACGGCGGCGTGGTGAAGGCGGTCAACCAGCTGCTGTTCGACGCCGGCGCACAGCAGCTACGGCTGCGGGCGCTGAACGTGCCGATCGATCTGCGCCAGCTCGACGGGGCCCTCCGCGGTCAACCCGCGGCCGCCGGGCTTCTGGGCAGGAGTCACGTCGAGGACCTCGGCCGCGCGCTCGGCCAGGAGCTGCTGCTCGGCGGTGACACGCCGCTCTGGAACGCTCTCCCCGACGCCCTCGTGGAGCATCAGGAGGGTGCGAGCAGGGCGCCGGCCGACGGCGTCGTCGTCGTTCGGACCGTCAAGCCGCAGCGCGGCCCGACGAGCCGCTTCCTGCTCGGCCTGTACGCCGGCCTCAACTCGGGGGCTGCGCCGGCGGTCGGCGTCGAGCAGACCGACGCCGCCGACTCGGCGACGAAGGTCTTCTCCCGGGCGGGCCTCTCGACCGTCGACGACGTGGACAAGCCGGCCGGCAAGCTGGCGGTCGTGCTCCTGCTCGCGGGAGCCCCGTCGGGGCAGTACGGCGTGAAGGACTCGGCCGACAACGGCGCGCTGCCGCCGCTGCCGACGCGTGCACCGGCGGGTGGCTGAGCCGCTCAGCGTCCTGATCGCGGCGCGGGACGAGGAGGCGCGGATCGGGGCGACGGTCGAGGCGCTGCGCCGGTCGTTCCCCGAAGCGGAGGTGCTCGTCGCCGACGACGGCTCCCGCGACTCGACCGCCGCGGCCGCCGAGCGCGCCGGAGCGCGCGTCGTCCGCCTGCCGCGCCTCGGCAAGGGCCAGGCGCTGACGCTCGCGGAGCGCGAGGCACCTCCGGGCCGGCTGCTCCTCTGCGACGCCGACCTCGACGGCGACCTCGCGCCACTGCTCGAGGACGGAGCGGACCTGACGATCGCGGCCTTCGCCGAGCGGCAGGGCGGCGGCCTCGGCATCGCCAAGGGCACGGCGCGGGCGCTCGTCCGCGCCCTCGGCGGCGTCGAGGCGCGCGAGCCGCTCTCTGGCCAGCGGGCCGTCTCGCCGGCCGCGCGCGAGACGTGCTTCCCGCTCGCGCCCGGCTTCGGCTGCGAGGTGCGGATGACGATCGACGCCGCCCGTGCAGGGCTGCGGGTGGAGGAGCGCGAGCTGCCGCTCCGCCATCGCGCGACCGGCCGCGACCCGCGCGGGTTCCTGCACCGCGGCCGCCAGCTGCTCGACGCGGTGCTCGCGTGCGGCCCCACGGCGGTCAACCACCGCGGCCTGCGGCTCCCGCTCGTCGGCGCGCTCGTCGCGCTCGGCGGCGGCCGTGCGCCTGCGCGCCTGCGCCTCGGCGTGGCGGCGGCGGTCGCGCTGGGCCTGGCCGACGACCTCTGGAGCGGGCCCGAGCGCGGCTTCCGCGCCCATTTCGGCCGTGGCTCGACGACCGGCGTCGCCAAGGCGGTCGGGATCCCGGCCGCGGCGCTCGTCGTCACGCGCTCCTTCCGCGGGGCGGCCCTCGTCGGCCTCGCCGCCAACGCGCTCAACCAGCTCGACACGCGTCCCGGGCGCGCGTTGAAGGTCTTCCTCGCCGGCGCCGCCCTCGTCCGCGGGCCCGCGAGGAGCTGGCTCCCGATCGCCGTCCTGCTGGCTCCCTACGATCTCCGCGAGATGACGATGCTCGGGGACGCGGGGGCGAACGGTCTGGGGGCCGTGCTAGGTTTTGGATCCGTGGGCAAGCTCACGGGCAGGGGTCAGATCCTTTCGATCGCAGCGCTCGCGGCACTCACCGTCGCCGGCGAGACGCGCTCCCTGGGCGCCCTGATCGAGCGCACACCGGGCCTCTCGCAGCTCGACGCGTGGGGTCGTCCGTAGTGTCCCGGCGGCCGCCGAAGTACGTCTTCGTCACCGGCGGCGTCGTCTCGTCCCTCGGCAAGGGCATCACCGCCGCCTCGCTCGGCCGCCTGTTGAAGGCGCGCGGCTTCAAGGTGCAGGTGCAGAAGTTCGACCCCTACATCAACGTCGACCCGGGGACGATGAGCCCGTTCCAGCACGGCGAGGTCTTCGTCACCGAGGACGGCGCCGAGACCGATCTCGACATCGGCCACTACGAGCGCTTCATCGACGAGAACCTCTCGCGCACGGCCAACCACACCGCAGGCGCGATCTGGGACCGGGTGATCCGCAAGGAGCGCAAGGGCGAGTACCTCGGCTCGACGGTGCAGGTGATCCCGCACATCACGAACGAGATCAAGGAGCGCATCCGCAGCGCGACCGAGGCGAGCGACTGCGACGTCGTCGTGACCGAGATCGGCGGGACCGTCGGCGACATCGAGTCGCTGCCCTTCCTGGAGGCGATCCGCCAGTTCCGCCGCGAGGCCGGCCCCGAGAACGTCTGCTACGTGCACGTCACCCTCGTCCCGTTCATCGAGACCGCCGGCGAGCTGAAGACGAAGCCGACGCAGCACTCGGTCAACGAGCTGCGCCGCATCGGCGTCCACCCGGACATCATCGTCGCGCGCTCGCGCGACCCGATCTCCGCCGACATCCGCGAGAAGATCGCACTGTTCGCCGACCTCGAGCCGAGCGCGGTGATCGCGAACCACGACGTCTCCGACCTCTACCTCGTGCCCTCGGCGCTGCAGGCCGAGGGCTTCGACGACCTCGTCTGCGAGAAGCTCGGCCTGCCGGCGGGCGAGGCGCAGCTCGGCGAGTGGCTCGAGCTGACGGAGCGCATCCGGGCCGAGCGCGCCGGCGAGGTCGAGATCGCGCTCGTCGGCAAGTACGTCAAGCTCCAGGACGCCTACCTCTCGGTGCACGAGGCGCTGAAGCACTCGGGTGTCCACCATGGCTGCTCGGTGCGCGTGCGCTGGTTCGACGCCGAGGGCATGTCGCTGGAGGAGGCGCAGGCCGAGCTCGAGTCCGTCGACGGCGTGCTGGTGCCCGGCGGCTTCGGCTCCCGGGGGTGGGAGGGCAAGATCCTCGCCTGCCGCGTCGCGCGCGAGCGCGGGATCCCGTACCTCGGCATCTGCCTCGGCATGCACGTCGCCGTCAGCGAGTACGCCCGGCACGTCGTCGGCCTCGAGGGCGCGAACTCGACCGAGATGGACCCCGAGACCCCGTACCCGGTGATCGACCTGCTCCCGGAGCAGAAGGAGATCGAGGACCTCGGCGGGACGATGCGGCTCGGCGCGCAGGCGGTCGAGCTCGCGGAGGGCACGCGCGCGCTGGCCGCCTACAACGAGCTCGTCATCCACGAGCGGCACCGGCACCGCTACGAGGTGAACAACCACTTCCGCACCCAGCTCGTCGACGCCGGCCTCGTCGTCTCCGGCACCTTCCAGGAGGGCCGGCTGGTCGAGATCGTCGAGCTGCGCGACCACCCGTGGTTCGTCGCGAGCCAGTTCCACCCGGAGTTCAAGTCGCGCCCGACGCGCCCCGCGCCGCTCTTCCGCGACTTCGTCGGCGCCGCCTTCGCCCGCTCACGCGAGCGCGCCGGGACAGCCGTCGCGGCGGCCCGTTAGGGCTCGGGCCAGAGCACGGATACGTAGTACGTCAGTCCGGCGATGTCGGTCTCGCTCGAGCGGTGGCGCAGGCTCCGCCTCGTCCCGTCCTTGCAGACGACGGTCGTGCGGCCGACGAGCTCCCCGGCGGCGATCATCGCCTCGAACTCGTCCTCGGCCTCGGGCGAGCCCGCGATGTCGGGCACCCGCAGGTGCAGGAGCTCCTCGCGCGTGTAGCCGAGCAGGTCGGTCGCGGTCGCGTTGGCGGCGACGTACCGCATCTCGTCGTCGGCGACGAGGATCGCGACCGGCGCGTGCTCGACCGCCTCTCCCAGCAGGACGCTCTGCACCAGGCGCTCGGACGAGCTCATCCAGTGAATCTAGCGCCCGCGGTCAGCCGCGCCAATAGGCCGAATGGCCCACTCGTGCAGCCGGATTGGGCCCGAGCAGGCGGACGGCGCCGGGCACTCGACCAGCGCCCGCCACTACGATCGCCTGGTGGCCCGACCGGAATGGGGATCCGACGTCCTGGCGACCTTCTGCGAGCTCGCCGCGCTGCCGAGCCCTCCCGGGGAGGAGCGAGCCGTGGCCGACCGCGTCCTCGAGTACCTCGCGGCGCTCGGCCTCGCCGTCGACGAGGACGACGCGGGCACGAAGGTCGGCTCCACGATGGGGAACCTCTACTGCCGCCTGGCGCCCAGCGGACGCGCGGGCGAGCCGATCTTCTTCTGCGCGCACCTCGACACCGTCCCGCCGGAGGGCCCGATCGATCCGGTCGTGGGCGAGGACGACGTGGTGCGCAACGGCGCGGGCACGATCCTCGGCGCCGACGACAAGTCGGCGGTGGCGGCGATGCTCGAGGCGACGGCGCGGCTGGTCGAGGACGAGAGGCCGCACCCGGGCGTCGAGCTGCTCTTCACGCCCAAGGAGGAGGTGGGCCTGCTCGGGGCGGCGGCCTTCGACGAGTCGCGGCTGGAGGCGCGGCTCGGATACGTCTACGACCACGCGGGCCCGATCGGCGAGATCATCCTCGGCGCGCCGCACCAGCAGAAGCTCGACGTGCGCTTCCACGGTCGCGCCGCGCACGCGGGGATGTACCCGGAGGACGGCCGCTCGGCGATCGCCGCCGCCGCCCGCGCGGTCGCCGATCTGCGCCTCGGGCGTCTCGACGAGGAGACCTCGGCGAACGTGGGCCGGATCGACGGCGGCACCGCCCGCAACGTCGTGCCCGAGTGGTGCGCCCTCGCGGCGGAGGCCCGCAGCCACGACGAGCGCAAGCTCGCCGACCTGATCCGCGAGATGGTCGAGACGGTCACCTTCGCCGCGAGCCTCGAGGAGTGCGAGGTCGAGACGCAGGTCTCCGGCCTCTCGCGCGGCTATCGCTTCCGGCGCGACGACGCGCCGGTGCGCATCGCGGCCGCGGCGCTGGAGCGCGTCGGGCTCGAGCCGTCGTACATCCTCTCCGGCGGCGGCGCGGACGCGAACGTCTTCAACGGGCGAGGCCTGCAGTGCGTCAACCTCGCCAACGGCATGACCGACATCCACACGCCCGACGAGCGAATCGCGGTCGCCGACCTGTACGCGATGGTCGACGTCACGCTTGCGCTGGTCGACGCCGCGGGCGAGGTCGAAGGTGCCGCTTAGCCTGCGCCGCGGGCGGGTCTCGGCGATCCGGGAACGGCACGACGCGCTCGTGCGGCTCGAGGTGGACGGCGCCGCGTGCGTCGCCTACCCGACGGTGACGGGGCCGGTCGCGCTCGACGACGAGGTGCTCGTGAACGTGCAGGCGCGCGACCTCGAGCTGGGGTCGGGCGGCTTCGACGTCCTCTACGCGAACCTCACCCGTGGTCTCGGGCTCGCCGCGGAAGAGGGCGCGCACGTGATGGTGCTGCCGTACACGCCGCTGCAGCACGCGCGGCTGCACGTCGAGGAGGCGGCCGAGGCGGGCGGGTCACTGGACGGGATGCCGGTCGTCTGCTGCTCGCTGCACAGCCAGCTCGCTCCGGTGTGTGCGGCGCTCGCCGGGCTGCGCGTGGCCTACGTCCAGCCGGCGGGCGGCGCGCTGCCCGTCTCGCTCTCGGACACCGTGCGCGCGCTGCGCGAGCGGGGTCTCGTCACGGCGACCGCGGCCGTCGCGCCGTGCTTCGACGGGGACGTGCAGTGCGTGTCCCTCGCGTCGGCGCTGCTCTGGGCACGGGGCGGCCACGACGTCGCGGTGTGCGCGATCGGGCCGGGCATCGTCGGCACCGGGACGCGCTTCGGACACGGCGGCCTGGCGGCGGCCGAGGCGGCCAACGCGGCGCTCGCGCTCGGCGGCGTGCCCGTCGTGGCGGAGCGGGTCTCCGGCGCGGACGAGCGTGCACGCCATCGCGGCCGCTCGCACCACACCGCCGCCGTGCTCGGGCTCGTCCGCGGCGACGCGGTCGTCGCCGACGGAGGCGGGGACGGCTGGCGCGAGGCCTGCGAGGGGTTGCCGCTCTCGCACATGGGACGTGGGCCGGACGACGACCCGGAGTTCTTCGCGGCCGCCTTCGCCGCCGGTGCGGCGGCACGCCGGCTGCTCGGCTGATGGAGGAGCGGCGGCTGGGGCCGGTCGTCGGCCTGGGAACGTGGAACACCTTCGGCGGCGACGCGGCTCTGGCCCGGCGCGTGGTCGACGCGGCGCTCGAGACAGGCGCGTCCCTCGTGGACTCCTCACCGATGTACGGCGGAGCCGAGGCGTCGTTGTCGGCCGCCCTCGAGGGCCGGCGCGAGCGCGCGGTCGTGGCGACCAAGATCTGGTCGCGCGGGGTCGAGGAGGGGCGCGCTCACTTCGCCCGCCAGCTCGAGTGGTTCGGCCGCGTCGAGGTCGAGCAGGTGCACAACCTCGTCTCGTGGCGCGAGCACCTGTCGTGGCTCGAAGCCGAGCGCGAGGCCGGGCGCGTCGGCCGGCTCGGCGTCACGCACTACAGCCCGTCGGCGTTCGGCGAGCTCGAGACGGCTCTCGCGACGCGGCGCTTCCAGACGCTGCAGGTGCCGCTCAACCCGCACGAGCGCGAGTGCGAGAAGCTGCTCCTTCCCCTCGCCCAGGAGCTGGGCGTGGCGGTGATCGTGATGCGGCCGCTCGGGGAGGGGTCGCTCGTCCGGCGTGAGCCGTCGCCGGAGCAGCTCGACCCGCTCGCGGCGTTCGGCGTGCGCACGTGGGCACAGGCGCTGCTCAAGTGGGCGCTGTCGGACACGCGCGTGGACGTAGTCATCCCGGCGACGGCCGACCCGGGCCACGCACGGGAGAACGGGGCGGCCGGCGAGCCACCGTGGCTCGACGAGGATGCGCGCAAGCTCGTCGAGCGGCTGGCCGGCGCGTAGGACGGCCAGCTCGAGGATCGCGTTTGCGCCCTCGGGGCCTCGACGGACCGCTCGAGCTCCGGCTCGAAGACGAGCTTCCGCGCCGCCTCGCCCCCGGTTCCGAGAGGACGGCGCTGCGCGGGCTTTCGTAGCCGCAGACGATCAGCCGCCCACCGCGGGCGACGACGACGACGTCCAGCAGCCGGCGGAGGTAGGCGGTCCGCCGCTCCTCGCTGACGTTGACGAGCTCCGTCCACACGAAGTCGAAGCGTCGCGGCGGCTCCCACATGAGCGCGTTGCCGATGAAGACTGCGGTCGGCCCACTGCGGCAGGCGCGCCCGCGCGAGCTCGGCGAGCCACGGCGTCAGCTCGAGCCCGAACGGCTCGATCCGAGGCGACCACCGGACGAGGCACTCCGGCAGGCGCCCGCACGCACAGTCGACGTCGAGGAGGCTGCCGTCGCGGTCGGCCTCGGCGCTCGGGCGCCGAGCCGCCCTCCAGCGGGCCTCGTCGCCCGCCGAGCCCCGACTGCGCCCGCGGGTTGTCGCCCGCGAGGCAGGCCCCCTCGACGATCGCGGCCATCGACGCGAACCAGCGCTCGTCGTCGACTTCCCTGCGCCGACGGCCGGCGCGAGCCGTCCACGCACTGGGGCCACCGCGCTCGTTTCCTTCGCACCTCACTACGGTTCGCCCGGCCTCCTCCCCGAGGCGAGCATATGAGCGGCCGGCGCACGTGTCTGTGACGCCTGGTGCCGGGTTCGTGACCTTTCGTCCACGGCTTCCCGCGCTTTCGCCGTGTCGCGAGAAGCTAGGGTTTCTCGCCCGATGAAGGTCGGAGTCGTCAAGGAGATCAAGTCGGACGAGTACCGCGTCGCGCTGACGCCGGCGGGGGCGCACGAGCTCGTCCTCGGCGGCCACGAGGTCGTCGTCGAGACCGGTGCGGGTGAGGGAAGCTCCTTCCCGGACGACGCCTACCGGGCCGTCGGGGCGATGCTCCGGTCGGCCGAGGAGATCTGGGGCGAGGCGGAGCTTCTGCTCAAGGTGAAGGAACCACTCCCCGAGGAGTACCCGCGCCTACGCGAGGGGCTCGTCCTCTTCACCTACCTGCACCTCGCGGCCAGCGACGAGCTGACTCGCGCCCTGGCCGACAGCGGGGCGGCCTGCGTCGCGTACGAGACCGTGGAGACCGACAGCCGCGCGCTGCCTCTGCTCGCGCCGATGAGCGAGATCGCGGGCCGGCTCGCGGCGCAGGCCGGGGCGTACTTCCTCGAGAAGCCGCTCGGCGGACGCGGGCTGCTGCTCGGCGGCGTTCCGGGCGTCGCGCCCGGACGCGTGCTCGTGATCGGCGGCGGGATCGTCGGCTACAACGCCGCCGTGATCGCGCTCGGGCTCGGCGCGAACGTGACCATCCTGGAGCGCTCCGTCGACCGGATGCGCCATCTCGACGAGATTCTCTCGGGCCGGGTCAGCCTCGTCATGTCCTCCTCGCTGCAGATCGAGGAGTCGATCGTGGAGGCCGACGTCGTGATCGGCGCCGTCCTGATCCCCGGCGCGGTCGCGCCGAAGCTCGTGACGCGGGAGATGCTCGGCCGGATGAAGGACGGCGCGGTGCTCTGCGACGTCGCGATCGACCAGGGTGGTTGCACGGAGACCTCCCACCCGACCACCCACAGCGAGCCGGTCTACGTGGTCGACGGCGTCACCCACTACTGCGTGGCGAACATGCCGGGCGCCGTCCCGATCACGTCGACCAAGGCGCTCACCAACGTCACGCTCCCGTACGTGGAGGCGATCGCCGAGCACGGCCTGGCCGAGGCCGTCGCGCGTGACCCGTCGCTCGCGCGCGGCGTGAACGTGCTCGACGGGAAGATCACCTACGAGGCGGTCGCCGAGGCCCACGGCCTCGATTACCACCCGCTCGAGGACGTCCTCCCGCTCTCGCCTGTCTGAGAAGCTACTTCGTGGGGCTGATCTTCACGACCAGCCAGGTCGTCGCGGCCGCGAGCAGGATCACGCAGACGATGA
>DATIFC010000191.1:0-6515 GCA_035455445.1 Gaiellaceae bacterium
GCAGGCTCGCGTTGAAGTCGAAGTCGTCGAACCGCGTGGCCGAGAACGCGGTCGACCAGTTCTTCGTCGTCAGGGTGACGCCGTCCGCGTAGGAGAGGGCGTCGGAGCTGTTCGTCTCGGCGCCGCCGCCGGAGGCGTCGCGCACGTCCCAGGCCCAGGCCGAGCGCACGCCGGGGAAGATCCGCTTGGTCGAGAGCCCGCCGCCGCCCCCGGAGGCGAGCGACGAGAAGCCCGCCAGGGCGGCCGAGGTCGTGACGAACATCGCAGCCGCGGCGCCGACGACGGCGCCCCAGCGGACCGGGCCGCGGAGGGTCGCGTCAGGCTGCCGGCGTCCGAGCCGCATCGTGTCCCTCGAGCGCGCCTTCGCCCGGGCGGCGCCAGATCTGGAGCACCACGAGCAGGGCGAGCAGGAGCGGGGCGAGCAGAACCGTGAGCCCGTGCGCCAGCGGCGTGCGCAGCCAGAAGACCGCCCAGCCGAGCTTCGGCAGGACAGCGCGCACCTGCCACACGGTCGTGCCGTGCAACGTCGCGGTCCACGGGTCCGGGGCGTCGTTGGCGTCCCCCTTCGTCCGCACCGAGATCTCGCCGCCGCGCCGGGTCACCGCGATCACCCGGTGGGACTGGACGTGGTGGTCGCCGACCGGGATCCGGTAGCTGATCACCTGGCCGACCCGCACGGAAGCCACGGGCTCCGGCGTGACGACGACCATGTCGCCGGGAGCGAACGCGGGGCGCATGCTCCCCGAGAGCACGGTCACCGGCCGGTACCAGCCCGTGCGCGGGAGCAGGCCCAGCCCGACGAGCGCGACGATCGCCAGCAGGAGCGCGAGCTGCGCCCCGCCCGCCGCCAGCCGTCGGGGAACGCGGAGGAGCGCCTCCGGGGTGGAGGCGCTCCTCTCGCTGGAGATCCCAGCGGGCAAGTGCGTGCGCTACCGGTTGGTCGCGGCGCGCTGCGTGCCGGTGAACGCGTACGTGAGCGTCGACGACTGGTTCTGGAACGTGTTGCCGGCGCCGCTCGGCAGCGTCAGCGTCACGCGCAGATGGTCGGTCGAGCCGGCCGTCAGCGCGCTCAGGTTCGAGAGCGCGAGGTTGCTGCCGATCACGGCGCTCGAGGCGAGGACGCTCGAGGTCGTGCCGCCGCACGTGTACGTGTAGGGCGGGCCGGCCTCCGTCCACGCCTGCGAGCACTTGTCGATCACCATCTGCAGGCCGTTGGTCGCGTCGGTGTCGAGCAGCGAGCTCGGCGACGCGGTGGTCGTGAGGGTGACCGAGGCGAGGTCGATCGAGCCCGAGTTGGTCAGGTCGACCGAGCGCTGGATCGTGTCGCCGGGCACCAGGCCGGACGCGCCGATGTTGAGGCGGTTCGTCGAGGCCCCGGTCGCGCCGAGCGAGATCGTGACCGTGCCGGTCGCGATCGTGTGGCTCTGGGACGTCGTGCTCGTCCAGGTCGCGTAGGTGCCAAGACCGGCGATGCTGGCGGCTGCGCCGAGAACCGCGAGGGTCGCGAGGAGCTTCTTCGTCGTGGAGCTACCGGCGCCCAGCCTCGGGCGCCGCAGGGAAAACGAGGACATGCCGGGTCTCCTTAAGGTCGTCGCAGGGGCTTGTGCAAGGCGACCATCGGCTTCTGCGGGCCGCCCCTTTAGCGTGCGTCGGCCGCTCGCCCTAGCCGGTCTCGAGGGTGGCGAGCTCCAGCTCGCTCGCGCGCTCCAGCGCGGCGAGCGCGATCGCGAGATCCTGGATCGCGAGACCGGTCGAGTCGAAGGACGTGATCTCGTCGTCGGAGGCGCGCCCCGGCGCCGCGCCGGCCAGCACCGCGCCGAGCTCCGTCACGCGCTCGCGGGCGAGGGCGCCCGCCTCGACCGCATGCGCCAGCTCCCCGTTGTGGCTCGCCTGCTCCCAGTCGTCGCAGAAGACGCTTGTGCGGAGGAGCTCCTCGAGCGCGATCTCCGCCTTGCCCGGCCCGTCGGCGCCCATCAGGCTCACGTGCTGGCCCGGTCGCAGCGCGCCGGGCTCGAACAGCACCTCGTGGCCGGGCGTGACGGTCACGACTGCGTCGGCGCCGAGGGCCTCCTGCCGCGAGGCGGCCACGCGCCCTCCGACCTCCTCGGCGGCCTCGCGCGCCCGAGCCTCGTCGACGTCCCAGAGCAGCACCTCGCGGCCCCGTGCGACGAACGTCCGTGCCGCGGCACGCCCGTTCACGCCCGCGCCGACGACGGCCGCGGGCCCGGCGGCTGCCCCGAGCGTCTCGGCGGCGAGCACCGCGGCCGCACCGGTGCGCAGGGCGGTCACGGCGCCGGCGTCGAAGACAGAGACGAGCGAGCCGTCGGAGGCGTCGGAGAGCAGCACGAGCCCGGCCACGGTCGGCAGCCCGCGCGACGGGTTGCCAGGGAACGACGTCACCCACTTGAGCGCGGCGTGGCCGGCCCCGAGCGCGGGCATCGCGCGGAAGTCACCGGCGGGATAGGCCGGCACGTAGACCTTCGGCGGCATCGACCATTCCCCGCGCGCATACGCGACGAAGGCGTCCCTGACGGCCTCGACCGCCCGCTCGGGCGGCACGGCCGCCTCGACGTCGCGCGCTGCGAAGACCGGAGCCATCCGGGCGGGAAGCCTAGTCGCGGGATACTGGCGCGATGTCGGCTGAACCCGGGATCGTCGTCGAGGAGCTCGACGTCGCCCGCAGCGGCGTGGCCGTCCTGCACGGCCTCTCGCTGACCGTCGCCCGGGGGCGGGTCACCGGGCTGCTCGGGCCCAACGGCAGCGGCAAGTCGACGCTGATGCGTTCGATCGTCGGCGTCCAGCGGGTGCGCGGCGGGTCGATCACGGTGCTCGGCAGCCCGGCGGGCTCCCCGCAGCTCCGCCGCCGCGTGGCATACGTGACGCAGGCCCCCTCGGTGTACGGCGACCTCACGGTGCGCGAGAACCTGCGCTTCTTCGCCCGCGTGCTCGACGTGCCCGCCGCCCGGATCGCGCCCGCCCTCGAGACGGTCGACCTGCTGGAGCCGGCCGACCGCGTGGTCAACCGCCTCTCGGGCGGCCAGCGGGCCCGCGTCTCCCTGGCGAGCGCGCTCCTGGGCGACCCCGAGCTGCTCGTGCTCGACGAGCCGACCGTGGGGCTCGACCCCCTGCTGCGCCGCGAGCTCTGGAACACGTTCCACGCGCTCGCCGGGGAGGAGCGGACGGTGCTCGTCTCGAGTCATGTGATGGACGAGGCGGAGCGCTGCGACGAGCTCCTCCTCCTGCGCGAGGGGCGGCTGCTGGCGACGGGCGCGCCCGACGAGCTCCGCCGCCGGACGGGAGCGCGCGAGATAGACCAGGTCTTCCTGCGCCTGATCGAGGAGGGGGGCGCGTGAGCCCTCGCGTCACAGGGGCCGTGGCGCTGCGCGTCCTCACCCAGCTGCGGCGCGACCCGCGCACGGTCGCGCTGCTGATCGGCGTGCCCTCGCTGCTGATCGTCCTGCTGCACGAGCTCTTCGCCGGCCGGGAGCTGGTCTTCCAGCACGTCGGCGGCCCGCTGCTCGGCCTGTTCCCGTTCGTCTCGATGTTCGTCGTCACCTCGGTGACGATGCTCCGCGAGCGGACGACCGGCACGCTCGAGCGGCTGATGACGCTGCCGCTGGCGAAGCTCGACCTGCTCGCCGGGTACGGCGCCGCGTTCGCGGCCATGGCGGCCGTCCAGGCGAGCGTGGTCTCGGCGATCGCGTTCGCGTGGCTCGACCTCCAAACCGACGGCCCGGTCTGGGCGGTGGTGCTGCTCGCGATCGGCAACGCGGTGCTGGGGATGGCGCTCGGGCTCTTCGCCAGCGCCTTCGCCTCGACGGAGTTCCAGGCCGTGCAGTTCATGCCCGCCATCGTGCTCCCGCAGCTGCTGCTGTGCGGCCTCTTCGTCGCCCGCTCGGAGATGGCCGACTGGTTGCGCGTCGTCTCGGCCGCCCTGCCGCTCACCTACGCCTACGACGCGCTCGCGCACGCGATCGCGGACGAGTTCGACGCGCGCTTCGTCCTCGACGTCTGCGTCGTCCTCGGGGCGACGATGCTCGCGCTCCTGCTCGGCGCGCTCACCTTGCGGCGGCGGACGGCCTAGACGGCCGCACCGGCAACGCCGGCACGGCCTCCCTGGTCGGCACCGCCGAGTCGGCGCCTCAGAGGGTCTTGACGTCCTCGATCAGCTTGTCGATCGACTCCTTGGCGTCACCGAACAGCATCACGGTCTTCGGGTTGTAGAAGAGCGGGTTCTCGATGCCGGCGAAGCCGGGGTTCATGCTCCGCTTCAGCACGACCACGGCCTGCGCGTCGTCGACGTTCAGGATCGGCATCCCGTAGATGGGGCTGCCCTCGTTCGTGCGCGCGTCGGGGTTGACGACGTCGTTCGCGCCGACGACGAGCGCGACGTCGGTGCGGCTGAACTCCGGGTTCGCGTCGTCCATCTCCTTCAGCTGCGGGTAGGGCACGTTCGCCTCGGCGAGCAGGACGTTCATGTGGCCGGGCATGCGGCCGGCGACCGGATGGATCGCGTAGCTGACCTCGACCCCCTTCTCCTCGAGCAGGTCGGCGAGCTGGCGCACGTCGTGCTGGGCCTGCGCGACGGCCAGGCCGTACCCCGGCACGAAGACGACCTTGTGCGCGTAGGCCAGCATCACCGCGACGTCCTCGGCGTTGGCCGAGCGGACCGTCCCGCCGTCGCCCGCTGCTGCTGCCGCGGCCGCGGCGCTCACCTGGCCGAATGCGCCGAAGAGGACGTTCGCGATCGAGCGGTTCATCGCGCGGCCCATCAGCAGCGTGAGCAACGTGCCCGAGGCGCCGACGAGCATGCCGGCGACGATCAGGACGTTGTTCTCGAGCTCGAAGCCCCCGATGGCGACCGCGAGGCCGGTGAACGCGTTCAGCAAGGAGATCACGACCGGCATGTCCGCCCCGCCGATCGGGAGCACGAAGAGGACGCCGAAGAGCGCGGCGCCTCCGATCACCACCCAGAGCAGCCACTCGTCCTGGACGCCGGAGACGAGCGTCACGCTCAGGCCGACGCACACCGCGAGCAGCGCGAGGTTGCCGAACTTCTGGCCCGGATACGTGATCGGCCGGCCCCGGATCAGCTCCTGGAGCTTGGCGAAGGCGACCATCGAGCCCGCGAACGAGATCGCCCCGATCAGCCCGGAGAGCGCGATCGCGAGCGCGATGTCGATCTTCGGCCGACCCGGCTCGGGGAGGATCCGGTGCAGCTCCGCGAGCGCGATCAGCGCGGCCGCGCCGCCGCCGACGCCGTTGAACAGCGCCACCATCTGCGGCATCGCCGTCATCTTCACGCGGCGTGCGGCGACCGCTCCGAAGCCGCCGCCGATCGCCATCCCGATCACGATCGCCCACCAGCTCGCGCTGCCGGCCTTGATCCAGGTGACGACGATCGCGACCAGCATCCCCGCCGCGCCGATCTGGTTGCCGCGACGCGCGTGCGCCGGGTTGGAGAGGAAGCGCAGCGCGAGAATGAACGCGACGATCGGGATCAGGTACAGCAGGTTTGCGAGGTTCGTGCTCATTCGGCGCTCGTGCCGCCGTCGCTCCTCGCATCGGGCGCCTTCGCCGGCTCGCGCTTCTTGAACATCTCGAGCATCCGGTCGGTGACGACGAAGCCGCCGACGACGTTGGCGGAGCCGAGCACGACGCCGAGGAAGCCGACGACCCACTCGAAGGCGTCCTTGTGCGGCTGCGCGAGGACGATCATCGCGCCGACGAGGACGATCCCGTGGATCGCATTCGTGCCCGACATCAGGGGCGTGTGCAGGAGCGTCGGCACCTTCGAGATCACCTCGAAGCCGAGGAAGATCGCGAGCACGAGAATCGTCAGCTCGAAGACGAGCAGCGTGTTGTGGCTCACCGAACCACCGCCCCGACCGCGAGGCGCAGAGGCTCACGAGAAAACCCCATGCCCCCACCCATCAGGGTGGGGTGTGCTGTCCCGCCGCCCTCGGCGGAGACGCTAGCGACGCTCGGCGCGCGGGTCTGTGACGCGGGCGTGACGGATGTGTGTCGATCCGTCGACACGGGCCGCCGGGGCCTCATGCGGGCACCTCCTGCTTACGCGAGACGCACGCGCCGGAGGTGATCTCGTCCTCCCAGTCGAGCGTCAGCTGCCCCTCGGGCGCGAGGTGCAGCAGCAGCGCCGCCAGGTTGCGCGAGTACAGCTGGCTGGCGTGGAACGGCATCGAGCTCGGCAGGTTCGTGAAGCCGACGATCGTGACGCCCTCGCGCACGGCCTCCTCGCCGGGCTCGGTCACCTCGCAGTTGCCGCCGGCCTCCGCCGCCAGGTCGACGATCACCGACCCGGGGCGCATCGCGCGCACCATGTCGGCGCCGACCAGCTTGGGGGCGGGACGCCCAGGGACGGCCGCGGTCGTCACGACGATGTCGGCGGCTGCCACGCGGTCGGCGAGCAGCTCCTGCTGGCGGCGCTGCACGTCGGCGGAGACCTCCTTGGCGTAGGCCCCCGACCCGGCCTCCTCCTGCTGCACCTCGATCTG
>DATIFC010000192.1:0-5363 GCA_035455445.1 Gaiellaceae bacterium
GTGATCACGTTCCCCGCGACGCTCTGGACGACGACGATCTCGGAGGCGCCGACCTTCAGCGTGTCGCCCGCGACGAGCCCGGTGGCGTTGGCGACCGTGATCGTCGCGTCGCCGGAGAGCGCCGCGGCCGTCAGCGTCGTCGAGAGGTCGGCGGCGCGGACCATGTTCACCGGCATCACCGTCCAGTAGTAGCGGCCGCCGGCCCAGTTGCTGTCCCAGAGGTCGACCTTCGCCCCCTGGACGACCTGGCCCGGGAGCAGCCCCGTCTGCCCGCCGCTCGGGGGCCCGGCGGCGACGTCCATCTCGTTCGTCTTCACCTTGATGTGCTCGAAGGTGAACGAGTCCGGCTCCTGGCCGTCGGTGAGGAAGACGGTGCGGTCGGCGGCGACGCCGGAAATGTCGGTCGGCAGGCCGAGCGGGCCGGTCGGCCGGGGCACGTACGCCGGGGCGCCGGTGATCGCCCCGCGAAAGACCGCGTTGAGGCAGTCCTCGTCGGTGAAGACCTCGACCCGGTAGAGCTCGTCTTTCGTGTTCCAGATCGAGGTGTTTCCCTGGTAGACGAAGCCCGGCATCACCTCGTGGGTGTTCGTGTGGGTCGCGTCGGAGACGACCTTCGAGACGGTCGCGAGCGCCTTCAGCGGCCCGGTCGAGAACGGCGGGTTCACGCTCGTGTAGAGCGGGCTCCAGGGGCCGTAGGAGACCGACGGGATGCCGTTGGCGGACGCGCCGTAGAGCCAGCGCACCGGGCGCACGCGCCAGTGGACGGCGCTCGTGAACGGGGCGCCCTGGTGGAAGGTGTAGTACTCGCGCTCGTCGGCCATGTTCGACCGGGTCGTGAACCACTTGCCCGCGTCGACGAGCCAGACCATGTAGGCGTTCGCGCCCGGCACGGTGCTCCAGCGCAGCAGGCCGGGGTAGGCCGGCGTCAGCGGGGCGGGCACCGCCGTCCAGCGCATGTTGAAGCCGAAGGGGGCGCTCCAGGCGGTCACGCCCTTGCGCGTGCTCGCGCGCACGTGCGCGTAGAGCGAGTACGGGTTGCCGGTCATCCACGGCAGCGAGATCGGCACGGAAACGGCCGGGGTGGTCAGGCCCTTCGCCGACCAGACCGTGCCGCTGTCCGAGAACGTCCGGCTCGTCGAGAGCTCGAACTGGTAGGCCTTCGCGCCGGGGACCGGGTTCCAGGCGAAGGACGGCGTGCGCGAGAACGTGTGCACCACCGGCTCGTCGGCGCGCAGCGCGAATGCGTGCAGGTTCGTCGGCCTGGCGGCGAGCGCCTCGCGTGCAGGCGCGGCAACCGCGAGCGCGGCCAGGAAGGCGACAGCGAGACGGGCGCAGGCCATCACGAGCAGTTGTCGGCACCCCCGCCTGCGCGGGCGTCCCTCGTTCGGGTGACGTCAATCGAGGGACAGCGCGCGCTCCAGCGCGGCGGCCGCGACGAGCACGAGCGCGTCCTCGCCCTGCGGCGCCGCGAGCTGCACCGAGGCGGGCAGGCCCTCCTCGGCAGGCCCGCAGGGCAGCGCCGCGGCAGGCCATCCGACGGCGTTCACCGGGAACGTCAGGCGGGTCAGCATCCCGCGCAACTCGAGCTCGTCCGCGGGCGCCGGGGGCGCGACGCAGACGAGCGTCGGCGTCAGCACGAGGTCGACCCCCGCTGCGGCCTCGGTGAGCTGCTCCCGGTAGCGCTCGCGCCGCTCCACGGCGCGTTCGTACTCGGCGTCGGTGACCGTGAGGCAGTGCGCGACCTTTGTCCGGACGTTCTCGCCGTACTCGTCCTCGTGCTCGGCGAAGAGCTCGCGGTGGACGTCGGCGACCTCCCGGCTGAAGCTGTCGTAGATCCCCTCGGGGAGCGGCAGCTCGAGCCGACGCCGGCGCGGGAACAGCCCGGCTGCCGCCTCCACGCGCTTCCGCACGAGCGGATCGGCGAGCGCCGTCCACGCGACGCCCACCTCCACCTCCTCGAGCTCGACCCGCCGCGGCTCGAACCCCGGCGCGAGCGCCTGCAGCATCCGCTCGCATCCGGCGACCTCTCGCGCCATCGGCCCCACGTGGTCGTAGCTCGGCGCGAGCGGGAAGCACCCCTCGGCCGGGACGAGCCCCCAGGTCGGCTTGAAGCCGACGATCCCGCAGCACGCGGCGGGGATGCGGATCGACCCGCCCGAGTCGGAGCCGAGCGCCGCCTCGGCCAGCCCCGCCGCGAGCGCCGCCGCCGAGCCGCCGCTCGACCCGCCGGCGATCCGCCCCGGATGGCGCGGGTTCGGGACGCTGCCGAAGTGCTCGTTCTCGGAGGTCGTGCCGAAGGCGAACTCGTGCAGGTTCGTCTTGCCGACGTTCCCGTACCCGGCACCCTCGAGCCGCCGCACCGCCTCGGCGGTCTCCGAGGGCACGTGATCGGCGAACAGGATCGACCCGTACGTGGTGACGAGCCCGGCGGTGTCGAAGAGGTCCTTGACCGCGAGCGGAACCCCCTCGCCGGGGCGCTCCGGCCGCGCGAGGAAGATCCCGTCGGGGACGCTCAGAAGACGGCCAGGTAGATGAAGCCGACGACGAAGGTGAGCACGAACAGGAGCACGAACAGCCCGAACAGCAGCAGGCCGAGGGTCAGGTTCCCGGCGTCGTCGTGCTCGTTCATCCGATCAGCGGGTCGACGGCGAGCGCCACGAAGAGCAGCGCGAGGTAGAGGAGCGAGTAGCGGAAGAGCGCGCCGGCGCGCGCGGTCGTGGTCTCGCGCCGCAGGCGCCACGCGAGCCGCAGGAAGACCGCGCCGAGCAGCAGCGCCGCCGCGAGGTAGAGCACGCCGGCCGTGTGCCAGGCGAACGGCAGCAGCGTGACCGCGACGAGGACGAGCGAGTACCAGACGATCTGCCGGGCCGTCTCGTCGTCCCCGCGCACGACGGGCAGCATCGGCACGCGCGCCGCGGCGTAGTCGCGCTTGATCACGAGCGCGAGCGCCCAGAAGTGGGGCGGCGTCCAGAAGAAGACGATCAGGAACAGGAACAGCGCCGGCAGGGTCAGGTTCCCGGTCGCGGCGGCCCAGCCGACGAGCGGCGGCACGGCGCCGGCCGCGCCGCCGATGACGATGTTCTGCGGCGTCGTCCGCTTCAGCCAGCGCGTGTAGACGAGCACGTAGAAGAGGCCGCCGACGAGCGCGAGCAGCGCCGTCAGCACGTTCACGAGCGAGGCCAGCAGGACGAAGGAGAACGCCATCAGCGCGAGCCCGAACTCGAGCGCACGAGCCGGCGTCACCCGCTCCTCGGCGACCGGGCGGTGGCCGGTCCGGCGCATCAGCCGGTCGAGGTCTCGGTCGAGCACGTGGTTGAGCGCGCTCGCCCCGCCGCAGGCGAGCGCCAGGCCGACCATCGTCACGAAGAAGGTGCCGAGCGCGGGGACGCCCCCGGCGCCGACGAACATTCCCGCCGCCCCGGTGAGCAGGAGCAGGGTCATGATCCGCGGCTTGGTCAGCGTCACGTAGTCGCGCCACCGGGCGGCGGCGACCGGCTCGCCGCGGAAGGTCTGCGCCGCGGCCACGAGCGCGGCCGCGAGCGAGAGCCCGGCGAGCGCCAGGTGGGCCGGCTTCGGCGTCACCAGCGCGGCCGCGAGGAACGCGACGAGCGCCGCGACCGCAGGCGCGAGCAGGCGCCTGTGGGCGACCCAGGCGACGGCGACGAGCGCGGCCAGGGGCGGCAGCGCGAGCGCCGAGAGGCCGCGGTGCGCCGCGCCGAGCTCGAGCGCTCCGCTCACCACGGCCGCCGTGCATGCCGCGGCGGCGACGAGCGCCGTCAGGCGCAGCCAGGCTCCCGGCCTAGGCATTGGCTTCGCCGATCCGCCTGCGCAGGTCGCGCAGCGGCCGCGCGCTCGAGACGTACGGCACCTTGTCGAAGTTGTGCGGCGGCGGCGGCGAGCTCGTGTACCACTCGAGCGTGTCGCCGAGCCAGGGGTCGTTCACCGCGCGCGCGCCCACCCGGGCGGTCTTGATCACGTTGACGGCGAAGACGAGGATCCCGAGCGCCATCACGCCGGACCCGATCGTCGAGGTCAGGTTGTACCACTCCCAGATCCCGCCGGTGGAGTACGTGTAGATCCGCCTCGGCATCCCCAGCAGGCCGAGCATGTGCATCGGGAAGAAGGTGAGGTTCATCCCGACGAGCACCAGCCAGAAGCTGAGCTTCCCGAGCCGCTCGTCGAGCATCTTCCCGAACATCTTCGGCCACCAGTAGGAGAGCGCCGCGAACATCGCGAAGACGGAGCCGCCGAAGAGCACGTAGTGCAGGTGCGCGACCACGAAGTACGTGTCCTGCGCCTGCCAGTCGAACGGGTACGCGGCGACGAAGATCCCGGACAGGCCGCCGATCGTGAAGACGCCGATGAAGCCGAGCGCGTACAACATCGGGGTGTCGAAGTGAAGGTTGCCGCGCCAGGTCGTGGCCAGCCAGTTGAAGATCTTGATGCCGGTCGGGACGGCGATGATCATCGACGAGATCATGAAGAAGCCCTGCAAATAGCCGGGGAGGCCGACCGTGAACATGTGGTGGGCCCAGACGAGCATCGAGTAGAAGCCGATCGCGATGCTCGAGAGCGCGATCGCCGTGTAGCCGAAGATCGGCTTACGCGCGAAGACGGGGAGCACCTCGGAGATGACCCCCATCGCGGGCAGGATCATCACGTAGACCTCGGGGTGGCCGAAGAACCAGAAGACGTGCTGGTAGAGCAGCGCGCTGCCGCCCTGGTCCGGGAGGAAGAAGTGCGTGCCGGCCTGCCGGTCGAGCAGCAGCATCGTCAGCCCCGCCGAGAGCGCGGGGAGCACGACGACGAGCAGGGCCGCGTAGACCTCCAGCGACCAGACGAACAGCGGCATGCGCATCCACGACATCCCGGGCGCGCGCAGGCGGTGGATCGTGACGAGGAAGTTGATCGCGCCGGCGAGCGACGAGAGCGTCAGCACGTGCAGCGAGAGGATCCAGAGGTCGATCCCGTGCCCCGGGGCGAACGGCAGGTCGGAGAGGGGCGGGTACCCGGTCCAGCCCGCCTGCGGTGCGCCGCCGGCCGCGAACCAGCTCGAGTAGAGGATGATCCCGCCGAGCAGGAAGAGCCAGTACGAGAGCGCGTTCAGCCGCGGGAAGGCCATGTCGCGCGCGCCGATCATCAGCGGCACGAGGTAGTTGCCGAAACCGGCGAAGATCGGCACGAGCACGAGGAACACCATCGTCGTGCCGTGCATCGTCATCACCTGGTCGTAGCGGTCCTTCGTCAGGACGCCCTCGTTCGGCGTCGCGAGCTGCGCTCGCATGAGGAGCGCCATGATCCCGCCCGCGAAGAAGAAAAAGAGGGCGGTGACGATGTACATGATCCCGATCCGCTTGTGGTCG
>DATIFC010000193.1:0-11300 GCA_035455445.1 Gaiellaceae bacterium
CTCCTGCTGCTCGGGTTCTTCTCGCGCGGCCGCTGGTAGGTCTCAGCCGAATGACGACTGGGCCGCCCGGCACTTGCCGGGCGGCCGTGCTCGCGCGATCCTGGTCGGGTGGATCGGGAGCACGTCCGCGAGCTGCTCGCAGAGGCCGACTCGACGGCCGACCTGCCGCGCCTCGGCGGCATGGCCCGCGCCGACGGCGTGGTGATCGCGAGCGAGCGCTTCTGGGCCTTCGCCGCGCGTGACGGCAGCCTGCGCGAGGGCGCGATGCCGTCGCCGCCGCGAGGCGTGCGGCGGATTCCGCTGCTGCGCGGGCTCGTCCGCCTCTTCTCCGCGCTCGCCCCGCTCTTCCGCGGAGCGGGCGTCGCCGGGCGCTCCGAGCGGCTCCTGCTCGTAACGGCCCTGCTGGCGCCGCTCTCGCTGGTCGTCCTGCCCCGGTCGGCCTCGCTGCCGGTCGGGGTCGGCACCGCGGTGGTCCTGCTCGCCTGGATGCTGCGCGGGAGGACGCTCTTCCTGCACGGCGCCGAGCACCGGGCGATCGCTGCGGCCGAGGAGCGGCGCCTGGTCGCGACCTGGAACGCGGAGGCGCGCCCGTCGCGCTTCGCACCCCGCTGCGGGACGAACTTCGCCGCCCTGGTCGTGCCGGTGTCGGTCGCCTTCGACCGCCTCTGGCCGCTGCCGGCGGCGCTCTACACCCCGTTCGCGATCACGCTGCTCTCGCTCGCGCTGACGATGGAGCTCTGGCAGATCGTCCAGACCTCCCGCACTCGCGCCGCACGGGTCTTCCTGCTCCCCGGCCTCGCGCTGCAGCGGCTGACCACCCGCGAGCCCTCGGACGAGGAGACGCGCCTCGCGCTGACGGCGGTCGCAGCCGTCCTCCGCCGGGAGCTGGTCTAACCGGAAGCGCCTAACCGGAAGCGGCATAAAGGTCGGCCCCCCGGAGTGCCGAAAGGGGGGAGATGCCGCCCGTCTACCGCGGACCGTTCGGCAAGCCGCAGGCCGAGCGCCTCCTCTGGCGCGCCGGCTTCGGCCCTCGCCCGGGCGAGGCCGAGAGGCTCGCGAAGCTCGGGCTCGAGGGCGCCGTCCACTCGCTGACCCGGCCCGGCCGCGACCGGCTGAAGGGCCCGCGTCCGCACGACGACGACGGCAAGCCGCTGGCGCCGCTCGACCGCTGGGGCCACGACCAGCTCTGGTGGCTCGACCGGATGGTGCGCACCACCAGGCCGCTGCACGAGCGGATGACGCTCGTCTGGCACGACTGGTTCGCGACCTCCCGAGACGGCGTCGGCCCGGCGCGGCTGATGCTGCGCCAGAACCAGCTCTTCCGCCGCGTCGGCCTCGGCTCGTTCCTCGTCCTGCTGCTCGAGGTGACGAAGGACCCGGCGATGCTGCTCTGGCTCTCCGGCGTCGACAACGAGAAGGACGCCCCGAACGAGAACTACGCCCGCGAGCTGATGGAGCTCTTCACGCTCGGCGCCGACCGCGGCGCCTACACCGAGCGCGACGTGCGCGAGCAGGCCCGGGCGCTCACCGGCTGGCGCAACTCGTGGGGCGAGACGCTCGGCCCCTACCGCTTCCGCTACGACAAGCGCCGTCACGACGCGGGCGCGAAGCGGATCTTCGGCCACCGCGGCCACTTCGACTGGCGGGACTCGTGCCGCCTCTGCGTCCACCACCGCCTGCACCCCTCGTTCTTCGTGAACAAGCTGTGGGGCTACTTCGTCCCGGTCCCGCCCAAGGCCGGCACGAGGCGCTCGCTGCAGCGGCTCTACGTGCGCAGCGGCTACGAGGTCGGGCCGGTCGTCGAGGCGATCCTGCGCCACCCGGCGCTCTACACCGGCCCGCGGATGGTCAAGCCGCCCGCGGTCTACCTCGCCGGCCTGCTGCGCGGGCTCGGGCGCGGGGTCGACACCGAAGCGTGGACGTGGCTGCTGAGCCTCGCCGGCCAGGAGCTCTTCTTCCCGCCCAACGTCGCCGGATGGGACGACACGCGCTGGCTCGACACGGCGACCTTCCGCGCGCGCTGGGAGATCGCCGCCTACGCGATCCGCCCGCACGTGCTCAAGGAGGACGCCAAGCACGTGCCCCACGACCCGAAGAAGCTCCTGCACCGCGCGCACGGGCTGCTCGGCAACCCGACGCTGACCGGCCACACCGAGGCGACGCTCGCGCGCTTCGCCAGGCGCGCGATGGCCGACGCGAAGTCGGACTGGAAGAAGCGCTCCTACCCGCCGCTGATCGAGAACGCGCTCCGCCAGCTGCTCGCCACCGCCCCCGATCTCCAGACCAGCTGATGCCGAGGAGCTGCCACCACTGCCACGAGTTCTCCCGCGCGGCGCTGCTGCGCAAGGGCGCGGCCGAGGCCGGCCGCGGGCTGCCCGCGATCGAGGCGGGCATGCCGGTCCCGGCCGGGACCGGCCTCGACCGGCGGAGCTTCGTCGCCGGCGCCTTCGGCCTCGCGCTCTCCGTGTACGGCCTCGGAAAGCTGAACCTGTTCGAGGAGGGCATCGCCCAGGCGGCCACACGCCCGTCGCAGCCGGTGCTGGTCTCCGTCTTCCTCCCGGGCGGCGCCGACTCGCTCTCGGTGCTCGCGCCGGTGCTCGACCCGAGCTACCGCAAGCTGCGCCCGACGCTCGCGCTGCCCGCCGACGCGGGACCGGCCTTCAGCGAGGACCCGCGCCTGCACTGGCACCCCTCGCTGCAGCCGCTGGCGACGCTGCACGCCGAGGGCAAGGTCAGCGTCATGCCCGCGATCGGCTACACGCACCCCGACCAGTCGCACTTCACCTCGCGCCACTTCTGGGAGGTCGGCGCGACTGACCCGCGGCTGACGAGCGGCTGGATGGGCCGCTACCTCGACCGGCACGGCACCAAGGACAACCCGCTCCAGGGCCTCTCGCTCGACTACCAGCTGCAGCCGTCGCTGGCCTCCGCGAAGGTGCCCGTCGCCTCGCTGGCCGCGCCCGACGAGTACACGTTCTACGCGCCCGGCGTGTGGGGCCAGGTGGAGGACCGGATGCTGGAGGCGCTCGAGCCGCTCGGCGCGCACCGCCCCGACCCGGGCCTGAACCAGGCCGCGAAGGCGACCTCGCAGTCCGACCGGCTCCGCCGCCAGCTCGCGCCCTTCCACTCCGACGGCAACGGCGGCTTCGGCAGCCCGGTGCCCTACCCCCAGGTGGACAGCGGCTTCCCGCGCCAGCTCTCGGGGCTCGCGGCGATGCTCGCGGCCAAGCTGCCCGTGCGCTGCGTCGCCCTCACCGCGCCGGGCGAGTACGACACCCACGCCGACCAGCCGCAGGCGTTGTCGGACGGGCTCGACGTCACCGCCCGCACCCTGCTCGCCTTCCAGCGCGACCTCGAGGCGCGCGGGCTCGCCGACCGCGTGCTCACGCTCGTCTGGACGGAGTTCGGGCGCCGCGGCGAGGAGAACGGCAGCGACGGCACCGACCACGGCGCGGCCGGCGCGGCCTTCCTGATCGGCACCCGCGCGCGCGGCCGGATGGTCGGCGAGTTCCCCGGCCTCGCGAACGGCCTGGACGACGACGGCAACCTCAGGCCGACCTCGGACTTCCGCGGCGTCTACTGCTCGCTGCTGGAGCAGTGGCTCGGCGCCGACGCGGGCGGAGTCATCCCCGCCGCGCGGTCGTTCGCCCGCCCGGCCCTCGTCAAGTGAAGGCGATCCTCGGCACGGCGGTGATGGCCGCGGCGCTGAGCTGGCATCCGACGCCGGCGCGGCTCGGCGTGCAGGCGGAGGAGTTCCACCTCGTGCTCTCGCGCGCGTCGGTCAAGGCCGGAGTCGTCGAGATCGAGCTGCAGAACACGGGGCAGGACCCCCACGACCTGCGCGTGCGCAAGGTCGGCGGGCACCACACCTTCACGATCCCCATCACCCAGCCGGGCACGCGGAAGACGATCGCGATCCACCTGAGGCCGGGCCGCTACCGCCTCTGGTGCTCGGTGGCCGACCACCGCAGCCTCGGCATGCAGACCGTCTTGCGCGTCCGTCGCCGCTAGCGCGACAATCGCGCCCGATGCGCTTCACCGTCGCCTGCGCCCAGGTCGAGCCCGTGGTCTTCGACCGCGACGCGACCGTCGAGAAGCTGGCGCAGACAGCGGCCGAGGCCGCCGCGAAGGGCGCCCGGCTCGTCGTCTTCCCGGAGGCCGTCGTGCCCGCGTACCCGTCCTCCGTGTGGGCGAAGGCACTCGCCGGCTGGGCCGAGGACGGGGCCAAGGAGGCGTTCGCGCTGCTCGCGCGCGAGGCGGTCGAGGTGCCGGGCCCGGCCGAGCGGCGGCTGGGCGAGATCGCACGCGAGCACGAGCTCTGGCTGGTCACCGGCGTGACCGAGCGCGACCCCGCCCACCCGGGCACCCTCTACAACTCGCTCCTCTACCACGGCCCCGACGGCGTGCTCGCGCTCCGGCACCGCAAGCTCGTGCCGACGAACCACGAGCGGCTCGTCTGGGGCCCCGGCGACGGGAGCGGGCTCGAGGCGGTCGAGACGCCGTACGGCCGGCTGGGCGGGCTGATCTGCTGGGAGAACTACATGCCGCTCGCCCGCTTCGCGCTGTACGAGGCGGGCGTGGAGCTGTACGTCGCCTCGACGGCCGACGACAGCGAGGGGTGGCAGGCGACGCTCGTCCACATCGCGCGGGAGTCGCGCTGCTTCGTGATCGCGCCCTCGCACTTCCAGCGCGCCGCGTCCTACCCGGCCGACTTCCCGCTGCGGCGGCTGCTCGAGGGCATCGACGTGATCGGCCGCGGCGGCTCGGCAATCCTCGGCCCCGACGGCTCCTACCTCGCCGGCCCGCTCTTCGACGAGGAGGGCGTGCTCTACGCCGAGCTCGACCCCGCACGCCTCGACGAGGAGCGCCAGCGCTTCGACCCGGTCGGCCACTACCACCGGCCGGACGTGCTCGGTTTCGAGCTGCGCGCTCCGCGGTAGTTCGCAGTACGAATGGTTTCGGTTCCCACGGTCGGGAACACCGCCTGCGGGAACGACGAAAGGAGCGAATCGTGGCCGAGCTCGTCGCGGACTACGTCCTGCAACGACTGACGAAGTGGGGAGTGCACCGGATCTACGGCTACCCGGGTGACGGCATCAACGCCTTCCTGGGCGCGTTCGACCGCGCCGGGGGCGACCCGGAGTTCATCCAGGTGCGCCACGAGGAGATGGCCGCCTTCATGGCCTGCGGCCACGCGAAGTTCACCGGCGAGGTCGGCGTCTGCATCGCGACCTCCGGCCCCGGTGCGATCCACCTCCTGAACGGGCTCTACGACGCGAAGCTCGACCATCAGCCCGTGGTCGCGATCGTCGGGCAGCAGGCCATGGCCTCGCTCGGCGGCAACTACCAGCAGGAGGTCGACCTGACCACGCTCTTCAAGGACGTCGCGCACGAGTTCGTGCACATGGCGACCGACCCGGCGCAGGTGCGGCACCTCGTCGACCGCGCCGTCCGGATCGCGCTCGACCAGCGCACCGTCACCTGCGTCGTCGTCCCGAACGACCTTGCCGCCGAGAAGGCGGTGGAGAGCCCGCCGCACGAGCACGGCACGATCCACTCCGGTCTCGGCTACTCGCGCCCGAAGGTCGTCCCGCAGGACGGCGACCTCGAGCACGCCGCGCAGGTCCTGAACGCGAGCGAGAAGGTCGCGATCCTCGTCGGCCAGGGCGCGATGCACGCGGGCGACGAGGTGGTGCAGGTAGCCGAGACTCTCGGCGCGGGCGTCGCGAAGGCGCTGCTCGGCAAGGCCGCGTTGCCCGACGACCTGCCGTTCGTGACCGGCTCGATCGGCCTGCTGGGGACGAAGCCGAGCTGGGAGCTGATGATGGGCTGCGACGCCTTCCTGATGGTCGGCTCGAGCTTCCCTTACTCCGAGTTCCTGCCCAGGGAGGGCAAGGCGCGCGGCGTGCAGATCGACATCGACGGCCGCATGGTCGGCATCCGCTACCCGATGGAGGTCAACCTCGTCGGCGACTCGAAGGAGACGCTGCAGGCGCTGCTGCCGAGGCTCGAGCGCAAGGAGAACCGCTCCTGGCGCGAGCAGATCGAGCAGGGCGTGCGCGAGTGGTGGGAGCTGATCGAGCACCGCGCGCAGCTGGACGCGGACCCGCTCAACCCGCAGCGCGTCTTCTCGGAGCTCTCGCAGCGGCTCCCCGACGGGGCGATCGTCACCTCCGACTCGGGCTCCGCCGCCAACTGGTACGCGCGGAACCTGAAGCTGCGCAAGGGGATGATGGGCTCGCTCTCGGGCACGCTCGCCACGATGGGGGCCGGCGTGCCGTACGCGATCGCAGCGAAGTTCGCCCACCCGCAGCGGCCGGTGCTCGCGCTCGTCGGCGACGGCGCCTTCCAGATGAACGGCATGAACGAGCTGATCACGATCGCCAAGTACTGGGAGCGCTGGCCCGACCCGCGCCTCGTCGTGCTCGTGCTCCACAACGACGACCTCAACCAGGTCACGTGGGAGCAGCGCGCGATGGAGGGCGACCCGAAGTACGAGGGCTCGCAGCAGCTGCCCGACTTCCCGTACGCGCGCTACGCGGAGCTGCTCGGCTTCCTCGGCATCCGGGTCGACAGGGCGGACGAGGTCGGGCCGGCCTGGGACGAGGCGCTCTCGGCCGACAGGCCGGTCGTCTACGAGGCGCTGACCGACCCCGAGGTCCCGCCGCTGCCGCCGCACATCACGCTCCAGGAGGCGAAGGCCTTCATGAGCTCGGTCACGAGCGACCCGAACCGCGCCGCGGTGGTCAAGCAGTCGTTCAGGCAGAAGCTCGAGGAGTTCATCCCGGGGAGATAGGGAGCGGTTCTGGGATCGTCGGCCGTGGAGACCCGAAGCCGTAGGCTCGCCACGCCGATCGGCGTGCAGGCGCCCGTCGCGGCCCTCCGCGTCTCGGCCTTCGCCGTGCCCACGGACGAGCCGGAGTCGGACGGCACCGCGAAGTGGGACTCGACGAGCGTCGTCGTCGTCGAGGCGAGCGCGCGCGGGGAGACGGGGCTCGGCTACACCTACGCGCCCGCGGCGGGCGGGCAGCTCGTCGAGGAGCTGCTGGTGGAGGTCGTGCGCGGGCGCGACGCGCTCGCCCCGGCGGCGGCGTGGGAGGCGATGGCCGTGCTGCTGCGCAACGCGGGGCGGCCGGGGATCGGCTTCTGCGCTCTCTCGGCGGTCGACCAGGCGCTCTGGGACCTGAAGGCGCGGCTGCTGGGTGTTCCGCTCGCCGACCTGCTGGGCCGCGCGCGCGACGAGGCGCCGGTCTACGGGAGCGGCGGCTTCACCTCGTACTCGCTCGACCGGATCCGCGAGCAGCTCGGCGGCTGGGTCGAGCAGGGGATCCCGCGCGTGAAGATGAAGGTCTCGCGCGAGCCGGAGCGTGACGCCGAGCGGCTCGACGCGGCCCGGCAGGCGATCGGGGACGAGGTGGAGCTCTACGTCGACTCGAACGGTGCGCTCGGCCGCAAGCAGGCGCTCGCGTGGGCGGAGCGCTTCGCGCACGAGTGGGGCGTGACGTGGCACGAGGAGCCCGTGAGCTCGGCCGACTTCGAGGGCCTGCGCCTCCTGCGCGAGCAGGGGCCGCCCGGGCTCGAGATCGCCGCCGGCGAGTACGCCTACGTGCCCGCGGACTTCCGCAACCTGCTCGGGTGCGTGGACTGCCTGCAGGCCGACGTCACACGCTGCGGCGGGATCACCGGCTTCCTGCGCGCCGGCGCGCTGGCCGCCGCCTTCGACCTCGACCTCTCCGCGCACTGCGCGCCGGCCGCGAGCCTGGCAGCCTGTTGCGCGGTGCCGCGCTTCCGCCATCTGGAGTGGTTCCACGACCACGTGCGCCTCGAGCCGCTGCTCTTCGACGGCGTGCCGGAGCCGGAGGACGGCGCGCTGCGGCCCGACCGCTCGCGGCCGGGCAACGGCCTCGAGCTGAAGCGCGCCGACGCGGAGAGGTACGCGGCGTGAGCACGCTACGCGTCCGGCTTGGCTCGAGATCTCGGGGCGCACGTCATGGCTGGGTTCAACGAACCGCTCTCGAGGGTGCCCGATGACCGGGATCGTCGAGGTTCCCTCGCAGGACCCGCGCTTCCACGCTCCGCCGGTGGGCCGCGAGCCCGTGGACGTGCGCGCGCTCGAGCACGGCCTCCGCGAGGCGCTCGAGGGCGAGGTCCGCTTCTCGGCCGGCGACCGTGCGCTCTACTCGGCGACGGGGGCGAACTACCGGCAGCTGCCGATCGGCGTCGTCATCCCGCGCTCGCTCGACGACGTGGTCGAGACGGTGCGCCTCTGCCGGGAGCACGGCGCGCCGCTGCTCTCCCGCGGCGGCGGCACAGGCCTCGCGGGCCAGACGACCAACGTCGCCGTCGTGATCGACTTCTCCAAGTACCTCAACCGCGTGCTCGAGATCGACGCCGGCCAGCGGCTCGCGCGCGTCCAGCCCGGCCTGATCCTCGACCACCTCCGCCACCGGGCGGAGGCCGAGCACCGGCTCACCTTCGGGCCGGATCCCTCGACGCACGAGTACTGCACCTTCGGCGGGATGATCGCCAGCAACTCCTGCGGCGTCCGCTCGATCATGGCCCAGTTCTACGGCCCGGGCCCGCGAACCTCGGACAACGTGCACGAGCTCGAGGTGCTGCTCTACGACGGCCGCCGCCTGCGCGCCCGCGAGGGCACCTCGGGCGACCCCGAGATCGACCGGCGCCTGACCGGGCTGCGCGACCGCTACGCCGACCTGATCCGCGCCCGCTACCCGAAGATCCCCCGCCGGGTCTCGGGCTACAACCTCGACGACCTGCTTCCGGAGAACGGCTTCCACGTCGCTCGCGCCCTCGCCGGCACCGAGAGCACCTGCGTCACCTACCTCGAGGCGACGGTCCACCTGCTCCACAGCCCGCCCCACCGGTCCCTGCTCGTGCTCGGGTACGAGGACGCGCCCACGGCCGGCGACGCCGTGCCGAAGGTGCTCGAGCACAGGCCGCTCGGGCTCGAGGGGATGGACGAGACCCTGATCCAGGACATGACCCAGCTCGGGAAGCACGTGCACGACCTCTCGCGGCTCCCGGACGGCCACGGCTGGCTGCTCGTCGAGTTCGGCGGCGAGGACAAGGACGAGGCCGACGAGCACGCGCACAGGCTGATGGGCGAGCTGAAGGTGGGCAAGGACGGCCTGCGCGGGATGAAGCTCTACGACGTGCCGGAGCAGGAGGAGCACGTCTGGAAGGTGCGGGAGGCGGGCCTCGGCGCCACCGCGTTCCTCCCCGGCAAGGACGACGCCTACGAGGGCTGGGAGGACTCGGCCGTGCCGCCGGAGCGGATCGGCGACTACCTGCGCGACCTGCAGAGGCTCGCCTCGAAGTTCGGCTACGAGAGCTCGCTCTACGGCCACTACGGCAACGGCTGCGTGCACGCGCGCTGGAACTTCGATCTCTCGAGCAAGCCGGGCCTCGCGAAGTACCGCGCCTTCGTCGAGGAGGGAGCCGACCTCGTCGTCTCCTACGGCGGCTCGATCTCCGGGGAGCACGGCGACGGCCAGTCGCGCGGCGAGCTGCTGCCGAAGATGTTCGGTCCCGAGCTGATCGAGGCGTTCCGGGAGTTCAAGTCGATCTGGGATCCGGACTGGAAGATGAACCCGGGCAAGGTCGTCGATCCGTACCCGCTCGACTCGAACATCCGGCTCGGGCCGGAGACGTTCAACCCGCCGCAGGTCGACTCGCACTTCGCGTTCGCGAAGGACCGCGGCTCGTTCGCGCACGCGACCACGCGCTGCGTCGGCGTCGGCAAGTGCCGGCACACCGACGGCGGCGTGATGTGCCCGAGCTTCATGGTCACGCGCGAGGAGATGCACTCGACGCGGGGCCGGGCGCACCTGCTCTGGGAGATGCTGAACGGCGAGGAGCTCGACCTGTGGCACTCGGACGCGGTCGACGAGGCGCTCGACCTCTGCCTCTCCTGCAAGGGCTGCACGAACGACTGCCCCGTCAGCGTCGACCTGCCGACGCTGAAGGCCGAGTACCTCTCGCACCGCTACAAGCGCCGGCTGCGGCCGCGCCCGGCCTACGCCTTCGGACTGATCGACCAGGCCGCGCGCTTGGCGTCGAGGGTGCCGGGCCTCGCCAACGCGGTCACGAGGACGTCGCTCTTCAAGCGGGCGGCCGGAATCCACCAGGAGCGGCACGTGCCCGAGTTCGCGCCGGTGACGCTGAAGCAGTGGTTCGCACGGCGGCCGCTGCGCAACGGCGGCGGGAGGCGCGTGATCCTCTGGGCGGACACGTTCACGAACTACCTCGAGCCCGAGGTCGGGGTGGCGGCGGTCGAGGCGCTCGAGGACGCGGGCTTCCACGTCGTGGTGCCGCGGGGCCACCTCTGCTGCGGGCGGCCGCTCTACGACTACGGGATGCTCGACCTGGCGGAGGCCTACCTGCGCACGGTTCTCTCGACGCTGCGCGACGAGATCCGCACCGGCACACCCGTTGTCGGGATCGAGCCGAGCTGCGTGGCCGTCTTCCGCGACGAGCTGCCGAAGCTCTGGCCGACGAACCAGGACGCGAAGCGGCTCGCCGGGCAGACGCACCATTTCGCCGACTTCCTCGAGGGCTTCGCGGGCGACTGGGAGCCGCCCCGCCTCCACCGCACGGCGATCCTGCACGGCCACTGCCACCAGAAGGCGACGGGCGGGACGGGCCCCGACACGAGGCTGCTCGAGCGCATGGGCCTCGAGGTCGAGGAGCTCGACGCCGGCTGCTGCGGGATGGCGGGCGGGTGGGGCTACGAGGCCGGCCACTACGACGTCTCGGTCGCCTGCGGCGAGCGCGTGCTCCTGCCGAAGGTGCGCGGGGCCTCGCGCGACGCGGTGATCGTCGCCGACGGCTTCTCCTGCCGCAGCCAGATCGAGCAGCAGCGGACCGGCCGGCGCGCGCTGCACGTCGCGCAGGTGCTGGCGCTCGCCCGCGAGCACGGCCCGGCTGGCCCGTCCGGACCGTACCCCGAGCGCGCCGCCCCGCCGCGCCCGGCCGCTACCCGGGCGCGGGCCGCGAAACGAGCCGGCGTCGCGGCAGCGGTCGGAGCCACGGCCGCCGCCGCCCTCGCCGCGCACGCCTCGAACCGCAAGTAACAGTCTGTTACTTGGTGCCTCGGAGAGCCCGCCGGGGCTCTCCCGGCTCCGCATGTTCGGAGTGTCCACCTCCGTCCCGCGGCGGTTCTCGTCGATCGTGCCGGACATCTGCCCTCCTCGCTTGTCCCTGGCCTATCGCACTACGAAGTGTTTAAGCCTCCCGCCGCCCGGCAACCAGGGAGACGGATGAAGCTCGCGGAGGCGATT
>DATIFC010000194.1:0-15168 GCA_035455445.1 Gaiellaceae bacterium
GGGGCGCGAAAGGCGGCGCGCAGACCACGGTCTACGAGGGCCGGGGGCGGAAGTACGTCGACCGCCGCTTCGAGAACGGCCAGTCCTTCGTCTACCGCGTCCGGAGCTACGACGGCGAGGGGAACGCCTCGCGCGCCGTCGCAATGGGCGTCTCGCCGGCGGCGCTCCTCCGGTCCCCGCGCGACCACGGCGTCGTCCGCGGCACCGCGCGGCTGCTCTGGAAGGCCGTTCCGAAGGCCGCGTACTACAACGTCCAGCTGTACCGGGGCGCCCAGAAGCTGCTCAGCGCCTGGCCGGCGAAGCCGAGGCTCGCCGTCACGCGGCGCTGGCTCTACCAGGGCCGCCGGTTCCGGCTGGGACGGGGCCTCTACCGCTGGTACGTGTGGCCCGGCTTCGGCTCGCGCTCCCGGGCCTCGTACGGGCACCTCTTGGGCACGGCCACCTTCGCGGTTCGCTGAGGTAGAGCCGGGTGCTGCGCGACGTTGCCGAGAGCGACCTCGATGTCTTCTACGAGCAGCAGGCCGACCCGGAGGCCGCGGCGATGGCCGTCTTCCCTTCGCGCGACCGCGAGGCGTTCGACGCACACTGGCGGCGCGTGCTCGCGAACGACTCGAATGTGAAGCGGACGATCGAGGTGGACGGCGAGGCTGCGGGCCACGTGCTCGCGTGGCGCCAGGACGGGCGGCTGCTGGTCGGCTACTGGGTCGGCCGCAGGTTCTGGGGCCGCGGCCTCGCGACGCAGGCTCTGGCCGAGTTCGTCGAGGGGCTCCGGGAGCGGCCGCTCCACGCCTGGGTGGCGACGAGCAACGGCGGCTCGATTCGCGTGCTCGAGAAGTGCGGCTTCGTCGAGATCGACCGGCGGGCCGAGCACGACGAGCACGCCGGCGAGGTCGTCGAGGAGCTGCTCTTCGAGCTCGCTCAGTAGACGAACGGCACCAGCATGCGTGGCGTCCGCTCGCGGTAGGCGTCGTAGCCGGGAAGGCGCTCGCGGAGCCAGACCTCCTCGCGGTGCGCCTTGAGCGCCAGGAAGATCGCGAGTACCGCCGCCAGCGCGAGCCCGATCACCGTCGCGAACAGGATCGCCCAGCCGAGGCCGATCAGGATGCCGCCCCCGTACATCGGGTGCCTGACGAGGCCGAAGGCGCCCGTGGTGACCAGCTCCTGCCCGCCGCGAGGCGCCGGGAGAGGCGTCAGCGACCCGCCCAGCTGGACGGCCGCCGACCCGAGCAGCAGCAGGCCCAGCGCCAGGAGCGTCCCTCCGACGAGATAGGCGGCGACGGCCCAGCCGCCGCTCCAGCCCCGTCCGACGAGCGCGGACAGGAAGACACCGGTCATCAGCAGGGCCTGGCCCAGGACCCAGCCCTCGCCGCGCTTGCCGAGCGCCGGCAGGCGGGTCATCAGAGCCGCTCGAAGCGGGCGGTGAAGTGCCGGAGGGAGGGCGGCTCGGAGACGATCCTGAGCCCGCGCAGCGCCGGAGCCCGGGCGGCGACGCTCTCGCACACCTCGATCACGTAGTCGACGTGGCTCTGGGTGTACGTGCGGCGCGGGATCGCGAGGCGGACGAGGTCCATCGCGGCCGGCGCCTCCGACCCGTCCGGCCGGCGGCCGAACATCACCGTCCCGATCTCGGCCGAGCGGATGCCGCCTGCGACGAAGAGCTCGACCGCGAGCGCCTGGCCCGGGTACTGGAGCGGCGGGACGTGGGGGAGGAGCGCGCGGGCGTCGACGTAGACGGCGTGCCCGCCGAAAGGCTGCACGACCGGGACACCGGCGCGCTGCAGTCCCTCGCCGAGGTAGGCGGTCGAGCGGACGCGGTAGCGGAGGTAGTCGTGGTCGACGGACTCCCTCAGTCCCTGCGCGACGGCCTCGAGGTCGCGGCCGGCCATACCTCCGTAGGTGGGGAAGCCCTCCGTCAGGATCTCGACGGTGCGGCACCTCGCCGCGAGCTCGTCGTCGTCCAGGGCCAGCCAGCCGCCGATGTTGGCGAGCGGGTCCTTCTTCGCGCTCATCGTCATCCCGTCGGCGAGCGACGCGCACTCGCGCACGATCTCGGCGACCGCTCGGCCCGCCTGCCCGGTCTCGCGCTCGCGGATGAACCAGGCGTTCTCGGCGAACCGGCACGCGTCCAGGTAGAGCGGCACGCCGAAGCGGTCGCAGAGCTCGCGCGCTCCACGCAGGTTCTCGAGCGAGACCGGCTGCCCGCCGCCCGAGTTGTTCGTGATCGTGACCATCACCAGCGGCACGTCGGCGCTCCGCCCGGCGAGCAGCCGCTCGAGCGCGTCGAGGTCGAGGTTGCCCTTGAACGGGTGCAGCGCCGAGGGGTCGCGTCCCTCCGGGATCACGAGGTCGACCGCCTCGGCACCCGTCGCCTCGACGTTGGCCCTGGTGGTGTCGAAGTGCGTGTTGTTCGGGACGACCTTCCCGGGGCCGCCGACGGTCTCGAACAGGATCCGCTCCGCCGCCCGGCCCTGGTGGGTGGGGATCACGTGCTCGAACGGGAACAGCTCCTGGACCGCGGCCAGGAAGCGGTACCAGGACGGCGAGCCGGCGTAGCTCTCGTCGCCGCGCTGGATCGCGGCCCACTGGTCGCGAGACATGGCGCCCGTGCCGGAGTCGGTCAGGAGGTCGATCAGCACCTCGTCGGCCCGGAGGGCGAAGAGGTTGTAGCCGGCGGCCTCGACGGCGGCCCTGCGCTCGTCCTCGCTCGTCAGCCGCAGCGGCTCGACCGAGTGGATCCGGAAGGGCTCGATGACCGTCCGGAACGCCATCCGCTCAGGCGCCCTTCGGCCCGAGCAGCGAGATCGGCAGCGAGGCGCCGCACATCACGACGATGGCCGGGGTCGCCCGGATCCACCTCGCGCACACGGTTCCTCCTTTCCTTCGGCCCAACGCTCGCCCCGGCGGCCGCGGGGCGCATCCGAGGATGGCCGGATCGTGGCCGGGAGAACTACTGTCGGCGGCGCGAACGTGGTAGGACTTGCCGGTGGCGCTCCTCGCCCGGCTCTTCGGCTGGCTCCGGCGCCGGCCGCAGCAGCCGGTCTACGACGAGCGGCACGCGTACGAGCGCTGCCACGGCGACCGGGTCAGGGAGATCGTCGTGACGCCGAAGCCGCCGCCGGAGCCCCGCGTGCTGCCGAAGCTTCGGGGCGACTACCTGCGCCGCTGCTTCGAGGAGCGCCTCGAGGCCCGGCGCGCGCTGCATCACTGAGGCCCGGCGTATCCTGAGACCGTGAGAGCGCACGCTGAGCGGCTGGCGGTGAGCGCCGCGGCCGTGACCGCGGTGACGGGCGCGATCTTCGGCCTGAGATCGCTCGCACCGGTGCTCGGCCTCTCGATCCTCTACCTGCTCGCGGTGCTGCCCGTCGCCGTGCTCTACGGCCTCGGGTACGCGCTCGTCGTCTCGATCGCGAGCATGCTCACGTTCAACTTCTTCTTCCTGCCGCCGCTCCACACGCTGGCGCTGACCGACCCGGAGAACTGGGTCGCGCTCGCGGTCTTCGTCGTGACCGCGGCCGTGGTCAGCGAGCTCGCCACACGCGCGCGGCGGCGCGCGCTCGCCGCCGCGGAGGCCGAGTCGCTCAGGCGCAGCGACGCGGCGAAGACCGCGGTGCTGCACGCGGTCAGCCACGACCTGCGCTCGCCGCTGACGGCGATCCGCGTCGCGGCCGGCGGCCTCGAGAGCGGCGCGCTGCAGCTCGGCGAGGAGGACCGCGCGGCGCTGCTCGAGACGATCCGGCTCGAGACGGCGCGGCTCGATCGGCTGGTCGCGAACCTGCTCGACCTCTCGCGCCTCGAGGCGGGGGTCGCACCGGCGCGACCCGAGCTGTGGCCGGTCGACGAGCTCGTCTCGCGGGCGCTCGAGGCGCTCGGCGCCGAGGCGTCGCGGGTCGCAGTCGCCCTCGACGAGGGCGTGCCGCTCGTACGCGTCGACGCGGCGCAGCTCGAGCGCGTGCTCGTGAACGTGCTCGAGAATGCGCTCCGCTACTCGTCGCCCTCGGACGCGGTCGACCTGGCCGTGAGCAGCACGGGCGACGACGTCCGCCTGCGGATCGAGGACCGCGGCCCCGGCGTCGCGCCGGAAGACGTCGAGCGGATCTTCGAGCCCTTCGAGCACGGGCGTGCCGGTGGGGAGGGCACCGGGCTCGGGCTCGCCATCGCACGCGGCTTCGCGGAAGCGAACGGCTGCCGTCTGTGGGCGGAGCCACGGCCGGGCCTCGGCGCAGCCTTCACCCTCGCGCTGCCCGCGGCCGCCGCGCGGCCGACGCTCGTGCGATGACGAAGCCGCTCGTGCTCGTCGTCGACGACGAGCCGCAGATCCTGCGCGCGCTCCAGACCAGCCTGCGCGGCGCCGGCTACGAGGTCGCGACCGCGGTCACGGCCGGCGAGGCGCTCACCGCCGCCGCCGTGCGGCCGCCCGACGCCGTCATCCTCGACCTCGTGCTGCCGGACGGCCGCGGCACCGACGTCTGCCGCGAGCTGCGCACCTGGAGCTCGGCGCCGGTGCTCGTGCTCTCCGTCGTGGGCGATGAGGCCGAGAAGGTCGCCGCCCTCGACGCCGGCGCCGACGACTACGTGCAGAAGCCGTTCGGGATCGACGAGCTGCTCGCCCGCCTGCGCGCGCTGCTGCGGCGCGCCGGCCCCGCCAGCGGGCCGGTGCTCGAGATCGGCGAGCTCCAGATCGACCTCGACAAGCAGCTGGTCACCGTGGCCGGCCGGCGCGTGCAGCTGACGCCGAACGAGTTCGAGCTCCTGCGCGTGCTCGCGCAGAACGAGGGCAAGCTGATGACGCACCCCGCCCTACTGCGCGAGGTCTGGGGCCCGGCATACGGCACGGAGTCGCACTACCTGCACGTCTACGTCTCTCAGCTGCGGCAGAAGCTCGAGGCCGACCCCTCCCGGCCGCGCTACCTGCTCACCGAGGCGGGGGCCGGCTACCGCCTCGTCAACCCGGTCGCGCAGGCTTGAGCACTTCCTGAGGGCGCAGGCAGCAGGCTTGACACGGCCCTGAGCGCCCCGGCCCTACCGTGAGGGTGTGGCAGCACGTCCGCTTCCAGCCCCGACGTCTCAGCCTGTGGCCTACCGGCGGATCGTCGTGCCGCTCGACGGCGACGACGACGAGTCCGAGCTGGGCATCGCGATCGCGGCCGAGCTCGCGCCCGAGGCGGGCGCATCCATCACCGCCGTGGTCGTGATCGAGATCCCGGCGGCTCTGCCGCTCGACGCGCACATGGAGGAGGAGGAGGCGGTCGCGCGGCGGGCGCTCGACAAGGCGCACGCGATCGCGGCGAGCCGGGGCGTCCGGCTGCAGGAGCGCATCGTTCGCGCGCGCGCCTGCGGCGAGGCGATCGTGGCGGAGGCCGAGTCGGCGGACGCCGACCTGATCGTCGTGCGCGCCGAGCCGCGAGGCCACAAGCCGCTGCCGCTCTTCGAGAAGACGGTGGACTACGTGCTCCGGCACGCTGGCTGCCGGGTACTCGTCGCGGCGCGGCCGCGGGGATGAGCACCGAGCGTCTCCACGGGCCCCCGGCCACGGGGGCGCCGCTCGTCGTGCGAACGAAGCGGCTGCTGATCGGCCGGCCGCGGGCGACCCGCGAGCTCGCCGACACGCTCCTGCCGAAGTCGCTCGCGCTGCCGATCTTCTCCTCGGACCCGATCTCGTCGGTCGCCTACGCAACGGAGGCGGCGCTGACCGTGCTCGTCGCCTCCTCGCTCGCCTCTCGGTACCTGGTGCTCCCGATCTCGCTCGCGGTCGCGGTCCTGCTCGCAATCGTGGTGCTCTCCTACAGCCAGGGGGTGCGGGCGTACGCGTCGAGTGGCGGCTCCTACGTCTTCGCGAAGGAGAACCTCGGCACCCTGCCCGCCCTCGTCGCCGGGGCCGCGCTGCTCGTCGACTACGTGCTCACGGTGGCGGTGTCGGTGGCAGCCGGTGTCTTCGCGATCACATCGGTGGCGCCGTCGCTCGCCTCGCACCAGGTCGCGCTCTCGCTCGCCTGCATCGCCGTCTTGACGGTCGGGAACCTGCGCGGCGTCCGCGAGTCGGGCTTCCTCTTCGCCTTTCCGACCTACGGGTTCATCGTGCTCCTCTACGCCACGCTCGCGGTCGGCGTGACGAAGTGCACCGTCGGCACGTGCCCGGTCGCGCAGGTGCCGCACCCGCTCGCCGCGGGCACCGGCGCCCTCGGCGTCTTCGTGCTGCTGAAGGCCTTCTCGTCGGGCGCCGTCGCGCTGACCGGCGTCGAGTCGATCTCGAACGGCGTGACGGCGTTCCGCCACCCGCAGGCGCAGAACGCAGCGCGCACGCTCTACGCCATGGCCGCGATCGCGATCAGCTTCTTCGTCGCCGTCTCGTGGCTCGCTGTGAAGATGGACGCGCGGCCGAGCGAGACTGCCTCGGTGCTCTCGCAGATCGCCCGCGGGTCGTTCCCGGCCGGCTCGCCGGGCGCGGTCGGTTACTACCTGCTGCAGGCCTTCACGCTCGCCATCCTCGTCCTCGCCGCGAACACGTCCTACCAGGGCTTCCCGCGCCTGGCCGCGCTGCTCGCACGCGACCGGTTCCTGCCGAGCCAGTTCGTCAACCTCGGCGATCGGCTTGCCTACTCGAACGGGATCCTCGTCCTCGCCGGCCTCGCTACGGGCCTGATCGTCGCGTTCCGCGCGAACGTCAACTCGCTGATCCACCTCTACGTGATCGGCGTCTTCACCGCCTTCACGCTCGCGCAGGCCGGGATGGTGCGCCACTGGCAGCGGACGCGTGAGCCGGGGTGGAGGTGGCGCGCCGCGCTGAACGCCGTGGGCGCCGCGACGACGCTGCTCGTCACCTGCGTCGTGATCGCGACGAAGTTCCTCGACGGCGCCTGGATGGTGATCGTCGCGATCCCGGTGCTGATCCTCGCCTTCTACGCCACCCGCCGCCACTACCGGGCGGTCGGCCGGCGCCTGCGCGCGAAGGCGCGCGCGGTGCTCGCGAGCCGCGAGGTCGAGAACCAGGTCGTCCTCTACGTCGAGCGGCTCGACGCGGCCACCCGCGAGGCGCTCTGGTACGCGCAGACGATCACGAAGGACGGCTTCCGCGCGATCCACGTGCCGTTCCCGGGCAGCGACCCCGGGATCGGGCCGCGGTTCTTCCGCTGGACCGACGGCGACCCGCGTCTCGAGATCCTGCCGCCCGACGGGGAGCCGCTGCACGTGGTGCTGGAGGAGATCTGGGCGATCCCGCAGGGCGAGAGCCGCTTCGTCACCGTCGTCATCCCGGAGCTCTTCCGCAAGCGGTCGCTGCTCTCGGCGGTGGTGCGGCGGCAGACGTTCGCGCTCAAGCTCGGGCTCCTGCGCGAGCCGAACGTCGCCGTCACCGACGTGCCGAAGCTTGGCGGCGACGAGCAGCTGCCGCGGCGGGCCGAGGTCGTCGTCCCGGTCTCCGGCGTTCACGCCGCCTCGCTGCGCGCGCTGCTCTACGCGCGCTCGCTCGGGATCGGCGAGACGAGGGCCGTGTTCTTCGCCGAGCACGACGAGGACGCCGAGGCGATGGAGCGTGACTGGCGCCGCTTCCCGACCCGGGTGCCGCTCGAGGTGGTGGAGGCCCCGTTCCGGGACATCGGCAACCCGCTGCTCTCCTACCTGCGCCGGATCACGGCCGACCCGGAGGCCGTGGCGGTGGTGGTGATGCCGGAGGTGGTGGTGCGCGGCACCGACCGGCTGCTGCACAACCAGCGCGCGCTCTACATGAAGCGGCTGCTGCTCTTCGAGCCGCGCGTGATCCTGACCTCGGTGCCCTTCCAGCTCACCTGAGGCGTCGCTTGCGACGCCGACCATGAGAACCCGCCCCGGCTTTGCCGGTGCGGCCGTTCAAGGGATCGTCAGCACGATCTTGCCGAACTGCTCTCCGGCCTCCATGCGCTCGTGGGCGGCACGCGCCTCGGCGAGCGGGAAGGTCGAGTCGACCACCGGCTTCGCGCGGCCGCTCTTGACCAGCTCGTACGCGGCCTCGAAGTCCTCGCGCGCGCCCATCGTCGAGCCGTAGATCGTCAGCTGCTTCCACCAGATGCGGTGGAGGGCGGCCGGCGGGTTGGGGCCGGTCGTGGCGCCGCAGACGACGATGCGGCCGCCTGCAGCGGCGGCCTGCAGGGAGCTCTGCCAGGTCGCCTCGCCGACGTGCTCGAGCACCACCTCGACGCCGCGGCCGCCCGTCGCCTCCGCGACCGCGGCGCGCACGTCGCCGCTCGCGTGGTTCACGGTGGCGTCAGCGCCGAGCTCCCGCGCGCGCTCCAGCTTCGCGTCGCTCGAGGAGGTGACCAGGGCTCGTGCGCCGCGCGCCTTCGCGATCGCGAGGCCGGCGGTGGCGACGCCGCTGCCGATCCCCCAGAGCAGCACCCACTCGCCCTCCTGCAGCTGCGCCTTCGTGACGAGGAGCCGGTAGGCGGTCTCGAAGACGAGCGGGAACGCCGCTGCCTCCTCGAAGGGAATCTCGTCCGGGAGCGGGTAGACGTTCGTCTCCGGGATCGCGACGAGCTCCGCGTGCGTGCCGTCCATGTGCTCGCCGACGACGGTGATCCTCTCGCCGTGCTCGATGCCCGGGTTGATCACGACGCGCTCGCCGGTGTCCTCGCGGATCCCGGCCCCGTCGGCGCCCAGGATCCGCGGCTTCGGCACCGAAGGAAGGCCCTTGCGGATCCAGAGGTCGAGATGGTTCAGCGAGGCGGCGCGCAGACGAACGAGCACCTCGCCCGGCCCCGGCTCCGGGTCGGGGGCGTCCTCGTAGCGCAGGACCTCGGGGCCGCCGTCCTCGTGTATGCGAATCGCCTTCACGGGGGCACAATCTCCCACATGCGGACGGACGAGCTGGCTCGGTTGGCGGACGAGCTCGGCCTCGACGCCGTCGGGGCCGCGGCCGTCGCACCCTACGAGGAGACCGAGCGGCACATCCGCGAGCGGCGCGAGCGCGGGCTCTTCGCCGACATGCGCTTCACGATGGCGCGGCCCGAGGTCTCGTGCCACCCGGAGACGTTGCTCGAGGGCGCCCGCACCGTCGTCTCCGCCGCGCTCTGCTACTGGTGCGAGGGGGAGGAGCCGCCGCCCGGGCACGGCCGCCTCCCGCGCTACACCTGGTGGGACGCCTATGCCGTCCTGCGGGGGCGGCTGGACGAGCTGGGGACGCGCCTCGGCGGCGGGTACCGCGTCCTGGTCGACGCCAACCAGCACGTCGACCGCGAGGCCGCGGCGCGCGCCGGTGTCGGCTTCTACGGCAAGAACACGATGCTGATCACGCGCCGCCACGGCTCGTGGGTCGTGCTCGGGACGCTGGTCACGACGGCGGAGCTCGAGCCGACGCCGCCGCTCGACGCGGGCTGCGGCTCCTGCACGCTCTGCATCGACGCGTGCCCGACGGATGCGCTCGACGAGCCCGGCGTGCTCGACGCGACCCGCTGCCTGTCGTACTGGACGCAGTCTTCCGCGCCGTTCCCCGAGGAGTACCGCGAGGCCCTCGGCGACCGCGTCTACGGCTGCGACATCTGCCAGGACGTGTGCCCCTGGAACCGGGGCGTCGAGAAGCGGCGGACGGGGGAGGCGCCACCGGCGGGCGCGGAGCTGCACGTCTCGCTCGCCGACTGGCTCGAGGCGGGCGAAGAGGAGCTGGCCGCGCGCTACGAGCGGCTGTTCGTCCCGCGGAACGATCCGCGCTTCCTGCGTCGCAACGCGCTGGTCGCGCTCGGGAACGCAGGCGGCGACCCGGCGCCGGCGCGGCGGTATGCGGAGGGCGGCGACGAGCTCCTGCGCGAGCACGCGGAGTGGGCGCTCGAGCGGCTCGGGGCGGGCGCGTGAACCTGCGCTTCGAGCCGCAGCGGGCGCGTGAGCTCGAGCGCTGGATCGCCTGGGTCCGCCTCGGGGCGGTCGCCTTCGCGGTGGCCCAGGTGGCGCTCACCGGGAGCTACCCGCCGGGCTACGAGACCTGGGCCTGGATCACCACCGCGCTCTTCGCAGCCGGGGCGCTGCTCTTCCTCTGGCTCGCCCGCCGGAGGTGGGATCCGCGATCGCAGCTCGTCGTCGCGCTGAGCGCGCTCGCGTTCGACTTCGCCGTCGTCACGGCCTACGTGCTGATCTACAGCTTCGAGCGCATCGGACCGGTGCGGCAGATCCTGTTCCTGCCGTTGATCGAGGCTGCGGTCCGCTTCGGGATTCCGGGTGCGATCTTCCTCACCGCCGCGACCGTCCCCGTGATCGCCGTCTTCGAATGGCTGCGCGAGCGGCGCGCGGGCGCCGGCGGCTACCGCCTCGACTACGTCACGCTGCAGGTCGGCGTCGAGCTCCTGATGGGGCTGATCGTCGGCTGGCTGCTCCTTCGCCTGGAGCGGCAGACGGAGGTCGCGGAGACGCGGGCGGCGGAGGCGGAGCGGCTGCGCGACCACCTGGGCCGCCGCGCGGACGTGCTCGAGGCGGCGAACCGGTGCGCCCGCGCCCTCAGCTCCTCGCTCGTGCTCGACCGGGCCTTCGACGCGTTCATCCGCGAGGTGCGCGGCCTGATGCCGTTCGACCGGATGGCGATCGTGCTGAGCGAGCAGGGCATCGCACAGGTCATGGCCGTCGCCGGCGCGGGGGCCGACGAGGTCCTCCCGCCGGGCTCGGGTCGTCCCATCCACGGCAGCCTGCTCGAGGAGGTCCTGCGCACGAACCAGACCGTCTACCGCCGCGACATGAGCGGCGCGGACTACTCCGAGGAGGACGAGTTCCTCGCGCTCGGCCTCCACTGCCGTCTCGCGACGCCGCTCCTCCAGGGCGCGCGGGCGATCGGGATGCTCTCGCTGGTCCGTCGCGAGACCGACGCCTTCACGACCGAGGAGATCGAGCTCGCGGGCCTGCTCGGCCGCCTCGTCGCGAGCGCGGTGCAGAACATCCGCGCCTACGAGTCGGAGCGCAAGACCGTCGAGGAGCTGCGCCGCCTCTCGGCGCTGCGGGCGGACTTCGTCTCGCTCGTCTCCCACGAGCTGCGCACGCCGATGGCGGCCGTGATCGGATCCGCGCGGACGCTGCAGGAGCGCTGGCGCGAGCTCTCGCCCGACCAGCGCGAGTCGTTTCTCGAGCTGATCTCCGGCGAGACGAACCGCCTGGCCGAGCTGATCAGCGACGTGCTCGACACCTCGCGCATCGAGGCCGGGACCTTCAGCTTCCGTTTCCGCGAGGTCGATCTAGCCCAGCTGGTGCGCGACGTGGTCGCGGCGGCGCGGCTCGGCCAGGACGAGGTGCTGCTGCACGCCGAGGTCCATGACCTCCTGCCCGAGATCCGCGGCGACGCCGAGCGCCTGCGCCAGGTGCTGACCAACTTGATCGACAACGCGATCAAGTACTCGCCGGCGGGCAGCGAGGTCGAGGTGCGCGCCTACCCCGAGGGCAGGCACGTGCGGATCGACGTGCGCGACCGCGGCCCCGGGATCGCGAAGGCCGACCAGGGCTTGATCTTCGAGAAGTTCGGGCGCGTCGCCAGCGCTGGGCCGGCGCGGCCCGGAACCGGCCTCGGCCTCTTCATCGCGCGCTCGATCGCCGAGGCCCACGGCGGCGTGCTGGACGTGCACTCGGCGCCCGAGCAGGGGGCGACCTTCACGCTCGAGCTGCCGGCTCAGAGCTAACCCCTTGGAGCTCAGGCCACGCGGACGCGGGAGAGGCCGAGCTCGCGCTGCACGGCGCGGGCGCGCCCGGCGATCTCGCGTCGCAGCTCCGGCGGCTCGAGCACGACCGCTTCGCCCCGGTAGCTGAGGATCTCGCCGACCAGCCACTCCGGGCTTCCGACGGGCCGCTCGGCCACCGCGGAGCCGTCCGCGAGCCGGCGCGCGCCCTTCTCCAGCTCCCAGCGCGCGATTTCCGGCGAGTACCAGATGCGGGCGGGGCGGGCGTCGCGGAACTCGTGCGGGTCGAAGCCCTCCCGCGGCTCGAAGCGGCCGCGCTGGAGACGGGCGCTGCGCATGCGGTCGAGCCGGAACGAGCGCTCTGCCTCACGCGTGCGGTCCCACGTGTGCACGTACCAGTAGGGGAGCCGGCGCTCGAGCGCGTACGGCTCGACGAGGTGCGTGGAGACCTCCTCCTCGCCCTCCTTCAGGTAGTCGACCTCGACGAGGCGCCGCTCCCGCAGCCCGCGGCTGAGTGTGCCGACGAGATCCTCCTCGGCCCGCTGCACCTGGGGCTCGGGCGTCTGCGCGAGCTCGAACTCGCCGAAGGTCTCCTCGAGCTTCGTCCGCACCCGGTCCAGCGGTGTCCGAGAGTCGGCCGCGATCATCGGGCCGACGAACTCGAGCGCGAGCCGGATCGCCCGTGCCTCGAGCGGCGTCAGTCGCGGCGGGGCGCGGAAGGTGTCGCCGAAGAGCTCCTTGTCGACGCGCACGGTCTCTCCGTCCAGCTCTGCGTAGACGGCATAGCAGCCGCCGCCGAAGTTCACGAGGTTCAGCAGCGAGAGGTGCTCCTGCAGCTCCTCCAGGGTCTTGAGGTTGAAGTCCCTCAAGAGCTCCCGCGCGGGGATCTCCGCCTCGGTGGTGTCGCCGCAGCGGTCGAGCAGGTACGCGAGGAGCGCCTGGAGCACGCCGAACCGCTCCGGGGGCAACTGCGCGACGGGGCGGTCGACCGCCTCGGGCTCCGGGTGATCCTCGGCTTCGCTCGCGAGCGGGGGCGCCTTGCCTTCGTGCCGCTCGCGCACGAGCCTCAGCGCCCGCGCCACCTCCCGCCGCAGCTCGTCCGGCGCCTGCGGCACGGCGCGGCCGTCCTGGCGCAGCACCCACGAGGCGAGGAGAGGCAGGCTGGAGTACTCCGTCGTGAAGACGCCGTCGTCGACCCTCGTGCCGAAGGTGCGCTCGACCCACCAGGCCGTGTCCCCGGCGACCTCGATGTGCGCCTCGCCGACCGCGTCTCCGATCTGCCACGGCGGCCTCCCGCGGTAGCGGTCGACGTCGAACTCGGGCGGCAGCCGGAAGTCGCGCTCGCGCCGCGTCGCGAAACGGATGTCGCCGCGGATGCGCGAGACGCGGAAGGTGCGCTCGTCGCCGGCGTCGAGGTCCTCGCCGACGACGTACCAGGCGCCGGCGTCGGCGAACAGCGCGTAGGGGTTGACCGTGCGCTCGCGCTCCTCGTCGCGCGAGATCGACCAGTACGGGAACTTCACCGTTCGCTGCTTCGAGATCGCGGCCTCGAGCTTGCCGAGCCGCCCCTGCATCTCGACCGAGTACTCCGGGTCGAGCACCTCGACGCGCATCGCCGTGTCGGTCGGCGCCTCCGCGAAGCCGGGACGGCCGAGCGCGAGGTTCTGCAGCGCGAGCCGCAGCGGCTCGGCGTAGGCGAACTTGCCCTCGAGCAGGTAGAGGCAGGTCTGCAGCGCCGCGAGCTCGTCGTCGGTCAGCTCGAGCGGCGGCAGGAAGTAGCGCTCGGAGCGCATCGTGTAGAGCTCCTCGCCGGTGTACTCGTCGCGCTGGGAGTGGAGCGGCACGCCCAGCGCGATCAGCTCCGCGCGGTCGGAGTAGAAGCGCCGCGCGAACGCCTCGTCCGACATCTCCTGGTAGCCCTCGACCTGGCCCTTGATGTCGCGCGCCGTCACCGCCCGCCGCTCCGCCATCAGGAAGGCGACGAGCGAGAGCTGACGGATCAGCTTGTCCGTGTCGTGCGACACCCCGGTCGCGAGCCTAGCGCCTCGGGGGCGGGTTGACTACAAGTCCGAGCGCCTTCTGGCTCATGCGTTGCATGTTCCGAGACCGTGCGCCAGCCGGCCGCGCGGGCAGAGCCCGCCCAGCCTCCAGGTCGGCGCCGACAAGCGGCGCCTACGCGGCGACCTTCGAGCGCTCGAGGTGCTGGTGCGACGGGCAGTAGTCGCGGTCCGGCAGCGGGGTGCGCTGGCACGGCTTGCCCTTCCGAGTCGTCGCACGGCAGCGCGCCACGCCGCCGTCGAAGGCGCCGGCCTCGATCTGGCTCTCGATGAAGGCCACCGCTGCGGCCACGCCCTCGCGCACCGCCCAGGCGACCTGGGCCTGGCAGGTGATCGGGAAGTAGCGCCGGATGTCCTGGAAGAGGGCGCGGTCGGGCTTTGCGAAGTAGAGCGGGTCCTTGGCGAGACGCTCCATGGTCTGCTCGCAGGCCTCGAGCACCTCGCGCCGGTATTCGACGCGCGTCTCGGGGGCGACGTACGGGTCGACGAGGTCTTTGATCGACCGGTAGATCGCACGTGAGTACTGATACATGCAGGCCTGAATCTGAAGCGTCCGCTCGTCCACGATCAGTATCTCCGGCTCCTATTAATCTCCCGCAAAGCTTTGTTAATGGGCGGTTAATCGTCCATCCGGCGCTGGGCTGCGCGCCGAGTCTAACGAACCCGGGCCGTGTTACAAAGTCCCCGTTCTCGTTTGCCTGCGAGTAAACGCGACGGTGCGACCCGTCAGGGCGTGATCCGGCGCGGATAGGGCCCGCGGTACCCGTGCTGGTGCGCCTCGATCACATGGCTCTGCGCCTCGGCCTCCGTGGCGTAGATCCCGGCGAAGACGACCAGGTAGCCGGGGTGCAGGCTCGAGAAGCGGGACGAGTCGAGCACGCCGACCTGCTTCATCCCCAGACGGAGGGCCTGCTTCGCCTCGGCGAGCGCACCGGTGCGGCCGTTCGTCGCGGGCACCGAGTCGAGCACGATCGTCCAGCCGCTCTTGCCTGCCGGCCAGAGGACGAGCTTCGGCTTAGGGCGCGTCGGCGGCTTCGGGCGCGTCGTCCCGGTGGGCGCTGTGGTCGGCGGGGCCGTGGTGGTCGGCTCCGGCGGCGTCTCGGTCTGCCCGCCGGTCGAGGCGCGGGCCTCTGTGCGGACGAGCGTGCCGTTCGCGGAGCTCGTCTCGTCCGCGAGGAAGATCGCCGAGAGCAGCCCGGCGACGACGGCGACGAGGAGCGCGGCGAGGGCCGGCCAGATCCAGTCGCCGGGATACCAGCCGACGCGGCGGCGCCAGCGGTCGCCTAGGCGCGTGATCAGGCCGGGCGCTGCCGGGAGCCGCTCGCCGCACTCCAGGCAGTACTCCTGGCCCTCGACGTAGGGCGAGGCGCAGCGCGGGCAGCGCCGGTCGTCCTGCTGGGCCACTAGCGCTCCGCGGGATCGGCTGCGTGCAGCACCGTCTCGTCGGCGGGCGCGGACGCCTCGGGCTCGCCCTCGGGCTTCGTCTCGTCCTCGCTCGT
>DATIFC010000195.1:0-3578 GCA_035455445.1 Gaiellaceae bacterium
GAGGCGCGCGAGACGCCGAGCATCTCGGCGACGCGGGAGGCCAGCGTGGGCGAGCCGGTGCGCTGCGGGCGGTACTCGCCGATCGGGAAGGCGAGGAAGTAGATCGTCTCCAGGTACTCGTCGACCGAATGCCCCTGTGCCACGGGCGAGATGCTACTCGCGGCCTCGTGTAAGGGTGCCCTTACAGAAATTGGTACGGTGCCGCGACATGTCGACCGGACACATCCTGCTGCTCGGCGCGATCGCGGGCCTGACGATCTTCATCGGGCTCCCCATGGGGCGGCTGCACCACGTCGGCCAGGGCGTGAAGGCCTTCCTCAGCGCGACGGCGACCGGGATCCTGCTCTTCCTGCTCTGGGACGTCCTCGTCGAGGCGATCGAGCCCGTCGAGAAGGCGCTCGACGCCCGCGACTGGAGCCAGTTCACCGGCTATTCGGCGCTCGCCTTCGGCGGCTTCTCGGTCGGCCTGCTGAGCCTCGTCTACTACGACGCGTGGATGAAGGTGCGCCGGCGCAGGAGCTTCCTCGGGCCGGGCGCGGCCTCGGCGACGGAGCTCGAGCGCTCGCAGTTCACCGGGCTCACGCCCGCGCGCTGGCTCGCGCTCTTCATCGCGACCGGGATCGGGTTGCACAACTTCTCCGAGGGGCTCGCGATCGGCCAGGCGGCGGCGCTCGACAAGCTCAGCCTCGCCTACGTGCTCGTGATCGGGTTCGCCCTCCACAACTCGACCGAAGGGTTCGGCATCGTCGCCCCGTTGACCGGCGACGCCGACCCGCCGAGCTGGCGCTTCCTCGCCCTGCTCGGCGTGATCGGTGGCTTTCCGACGTTCTTCGGCACGCTGGTCGGCCAGGCCTGGACGTCGACCGGAGTGTCGGTGCTCTTCCTGGCGCTCGCGGCCGGCTCGATCCTCTACGTCGTGGTGGAGCTCCTGAACGTCTGCCGGCTCTTCTCCAGCAAGGTGCTCACGGCGTGGGGGCTGCTGCTCGGGCTGACGCTCGGGTTCGCCACGGACTTCGTGCTCGTCGCCGCCGGCGTCTAGGTTCCACCGTGTGCGCTTCGGCACGGTAGTCCCGCTCGTCACCACGCGCGCGCTCGGTGGGCGCGAGTTCACCTACGAGCTCCCGGACGGCGCGGGGAAGGGCGCGGTCGTCTCGGTGCCGTTCGGGCGTGCGCGGGCGCGCGGCGTCGTGGTGGAGGTCGTGGCCGCCGCGCCGGTCGGCGTCAAGGCGCTGCCGGTCGAGAAGGTCGTGCACGAGCTCCCGCCGGCGCTCGTCGACCTGGCGCTCTGGCTCGCGGAGTACTACGGCTCGACGGCGGCCCGGGCCCTCGAGCTCGTCGCGCCGGTGCGGCGCGCCCGCCGCAAGGAGCAGACTCCCCCTGCAGAGCGGCAGTCGCTCGACGGGGAGGCGCCGCCAGAGCGGCTGAGCGAGGCGCAGGAGGCGGCGCTCGGCCGGATCGAGACGGCGCTCGAGGGGGGCGGCGCGCACTTCCTCCTCTACGGCGCGACCGGGAGCGGCAAGACCGAGGTCTACCTGCGAGCCGCCGCGGCCGCGCTTGAGCGGGGCCTCGGGACGATCGTGCTCGTGCCGGAGATCGCGCTCGCGCCGCAGACCGTCGGCCGCTTCCGCGCGCGCTTCGGCGACTCTGTCGCGATCCTGCACTCGGGCCTCACCGAGGCCGAGCGTCGCGACGAGCGGGAGCGGATCGGAAGCGGCGAGGCGCGCGTGGTCGTCGGGGCGCGCTCGGCGGTCTTCGCTCCGATGCACCGGGTCGGCCTGATCTGCGTCGACGAGGAGCACGACCCGTCCTACAAACAGGAGTCCGACCCGCGCTACGACGCCCGCACCGTGGCCGCCAAGCGCGCCGCGCTCGAGGGCGCCGTCGCGCTCTACGGCAGCGCCACGCCGCGGCCCGAGAGCTGGGAGCGGCTCGAGCGGCTGGAGCTCGGCGAGCGGATCGGGGCGAGGCTGCCGCCGGTGCGCGTGGTCGACCTGCGCCGCGAGGCCGGCTACCCGCTCTCGGCACCGCTGCTCGCGGAGCTGGGGAAGCTGGCCGAGGGCGGCGGCAAGGCGATCCTCCTGCTCAACCGGCGCGGGATCGCGCCGGCGCTGCACTGCCGCGCGTGCGGCACGACCTTCCGCTGCCCGCAGTGCGACGTCGCGCTCGTCCTCCACCGCGACGAGCGGCTGCACTGCCACCACTGCGGTCACGCAGAGCCGCGGCCGGAGGAGTGCCCCGTCTGCCGCTCGGTCGAGCTCGCCCGCATCGGTGCGGGCACGCAGCGGCTGGAGCGGGAGCTGACGGCGAAGATGCCCGAGCTGGAGCTGATCCGCCTCGACGCGGACACCGCTTCGCGGCCGGAGGAGCTCGCCACCGCGCTGCGCCGCTTCCGCGAGGCCGACCGCGCCGTCCTGCTCGGCACCCAGATGGTCGCGAAGGGCCACCACTTCGCCGGGGTCGCGCTGGCAGCGGTCGTCGACGCGGACACGGGTCTCGGCCTACCCGACTTCCGCGCCGAGGAGCGCACCTTCCAGCTCGTCACCCAGCTCGCGGGCCGCAGCGGCCGCGACGCGCCGGGCCGCGTGCTCGTCCAGACCTTCCAGCCGGACGCGAGGCCGCTCGCGCTCGCGGCCAACCACGACGTGCCGCGCTTCCTCGCCGACGAGCTGGCGCGGCGGCGCGAGCTCGGCTACCCGCCCTTCCGCCACCTCGTCCGCATCGTCGCGACGGGGCCGGACGAGCGCGGCCCCGCGGCGCTGCTCGAGGAGCTGAAGGCGGGGCTCGGCGAGGAGCCGCTCGGGCCCGCACCGCTGCTGCGCCTCCGCGGCCGCCACCGCTCGCAGCTCGTCGCGAAAACGGGCGAGCCGCGCCGCGTCGCCGCGCGTGCCGCGCGGCTCCTGGCCTCGGCCGCGCCCGCCATGCGCAGGGCCGGCGTGACGGCGGTAGTCGACGTCGACCCCCAGAGCCTCTGACCTACAATCGAAGCGTGGCGGACGAGACCGGCGAGGTACGGACCAAGAAGCTCGACCCCGAGGCCGAGGCGCGGCGCCGGGTCGCGCTCGCCCAGATCCGCCAGTACCCGGATCCCGTGCTGCGGATGCGCGCGCGGGAGGTCGAGGAGTTCGACGGCGACGTCCCGAAGCTCGCCGAGCGCCTCGCCCACCTGATGCGCGAGGCGAACGGGCTCGGGCTCGCGGCCACGCAGATCGGCGTCCTGCGGCGGGTCTACGCCTTTCTGCCCGATCCCGAGCAGGAGCCGGTCGTCCTGGTCAACCCGACCCTCACCGCGACCTCCGAGGAGCACGAGACCGACACCGAGGGCTGCCTCTCGCTGCAGGGCGTCGTCATCCCGGTCGAGCGGCATGCCTCCGTGACCGTCGAGGCGAAGGACCCCGAGGGGAACGACGTGCGGCTGGAGCTCGACGCGCTAGCGGCCCGGATCGCGCAGCACGAGCTCGACCATCTCGACGGCGTGCTGATCCTCGACCGGACGACTCCCGAGGCGCGGCGCGAGGCGCTCGCGACCCTGCGGCCGCAGCCGGTCCTCGTCCGCTAGTGGTGCTGGCCGTCGCCGCGAC
>DATIFC010000196.1:0-2823 GCA_035455445.1 Gaiellaceae bacterium
TCGCCGAGGACGACCGCGCGCGGGCGGCCGACACGATCTTCGCCGAGAACCTGCTCGGCGCCAGCTGCGCCCGCGTCTGCCCGGTCGAGGTGCTCTGCGAGGGCGCCTGCGTCCTGCGGCACGAGGGTCGCGAGCCGATCGCGATCGCGGCGCTGCAGCGCCACGCGGCCGACTGGTCGCTCGTTCACGACCGGCCGCTGCGGCAGCGCGCTCCCGCGACCGGCAGGCACGTCGCCGTGATCGGCGCCGGGCCGGCCGGCCTGGCGTGCGCGGGCGAGCTCGCGGCTCGCGGCCACGACGTCACGATCTACGAGGAGCGCGAGGAGGTCGGCGGCCTCGTCCGCTACGCGATCGCGCCCTACCGGATCCAGCGCGACCCGCTCCCCGCCGAGGCCGTCGCGCTCGAACGCCTCGGCGTCGCGTTCAGGCTCGGCCATCCGGTGCGCGACCGCGCCGCCCTCGAGGCGATCGCCACGCATGCCGACGCGGTCTTCCTCGCGGTCGGGATGGGCGCCGACGCCGACGTCCGCTATCCCGGCGACGGCCTCCCGGGCGTCTGGGACTCGCTGCCGTTCATCGAGGCGGTCAAGTCCGAGGAGCCGCCGCAGGTGGGCCGCTCGGTGGTCGTCATCGGCGGCGGCAACACCGCGATCGACGTCGCCCGCGAGGCCCTGCGCCTCGGTGCCCGCGACGTCACGCTCGTCTACCGCCGCACCGAGGCCGAGATGCCCGCCTACCCGCACGAGGTCGAGGAGGCGCTCGAGGAAGGCGTCCACTTCCAGTGGCTCGCCGCGCCGGTCCGCTTCCTGGGGCGCAACCGGCTCGTCGCGGTCGAGTGCCGCACGATGGAGCTGGGCGAGCCCGACGCGAGCGGGCGCCGCCGGCCCGAGCCGGTCACCGGGAGCGAGTTCGCGATCCCGGCCGAGACGGTGGTCAAGGCGATCGGGCAGCGGGGACGCGACGAGCTCGAGGAGCTGGTCGAGGGCTTGCGCCTGTCGCGGGGTCGTGTCGAGGTCGATCCCGCGACCGGGCGCACCGCGAACCCGAAGTTCTTCGCGGGCGGCGACGCCGTCAACGGCGGCTCGAGCGCCGTCGAGGCGGTGCGCGAGGCCAAGCTCGCGGCCCAGGCGATCGACGGGTGGCTGAGATGAGCGCGGCGACCGCGACCAGGACGACAGCGATCCGCTGGCACGCGCGCGCGGGGCAGGGCGCGAAGACCGCTGCCCACCTGCTCGCGCTGGCCCTGCTGCGCTCCGGCAAGAGCGTCCAGGCTTTCCCCGAGTACGGCCCCGAGCGGCGCGGCGCGCCGGTGCGCGCGTACACGCGCGTCTCGGACCGGCCGATCCGCCGGCACGACTCCGTCGTCGACCCCGACGTCGTGGTCGTGCTCGATCCGTCGCTCGCCCACGAAGCGGCCGTGGCGGAAGGCGTCGGCCCCGAGACGCTCGTGCTCGTCAACGCGGAGGAGCCTCCCCCCGGGCTCCCGCGGGCGCGCGTCCAGTGCGTGCCCGCCGCGCGGCTGGCCGAGGCGAGCGGGGCGCGGTTCGCGAACCTCGTCATGACCGGCGCGGTAGCGGCCGCGCTCGGCGAGCCGCCCCTGGAGACGCTCGAGCAGGCGGCCTGCGCCCTGCTCGGCGCGAAGTCCGACCCGCAGGCCGTCAAGGCCGGGATCGAGGAGGGCTGGTCGTGGCTGCGCTGAGGGCGTGGGAGCAGCTCGAGCCCGGCGGCGCCGTCGTGCGCTCCGAGGCCGAGCGCGTCCGAACGGGCGGCTGGCGCACCGGCTCGCGGCCGAGCGTCGACCTCTCGCGCTGCGTCGACTGCCTGCTCTGCTGGCTCTACTGCCCCGACTCGGCGATCGTCCTCGACGGCACCGCCTTCGCCGGCTTCGACCTCGACGTCTGCAAGGGGTGCGAGCTCTGCGCGGAGATGTGCCCGACGGGGGCGATCGAGATGGTGCCCGATGACTGAGCTCCAGCTCCTCACCGGCGGCGAGGCGGTCGCGCACGCGATGCGGCAGGTCGACCCGGACGTGGTGCCGGTCTACCCGATCACGCCGCAGACGCCGATCATCCAGGGTTTCGCGAAGTTCGTAGCGGACGGGAGGGCGCACGGTGAGCTCGTCGACGTCGAGTCCGAGCACTCGGCGATGAGCGCGGCGATCGGCTCCGCGCTCGCCGGCGCGAGGACGATGACGGCCACCTCCTCGCAGGGCCTCGCCCTGATGGCGGAGGTGGTCTACATCGCCGCCTCGATGCGGGCGCCGATCGTGATGGCGCTCGGCAACCGGGCGCTCTCGGGCCCGATCAACATCCACTGCGACCACTCGGACTCGATGCTCGTCCGCGACTCGGGCGTCGTGCAGCTGTTCGTCGAGAACGCGCAGGAGGCCTACGACATGACCGTGCTCGCGCCGCGGCTGGCCGAGCGGCCGGAGGTGCTCCTCCCCGTGCTCGTCTGCCAGGACGGGTTCACGATCACGCACTCGGCCGAGCCGGTCGAGCTGCTCCCCGACGACGCGGTCGGCCGGTTCGTCGGCGACTACGCGGTGCCACACGCGGTGCTCGACGTCTCGCGCCCCACGACGCAGGGGCCGTTCGCGATGCCCGACTACTACTTCGAGCTGCGCCGCCAGCAGGTGGCTGCACTCGAGGCCGCCCTTCCTGCGCTCGGCGAGCTGGCTGCAGAGCTCGCGGAGCTCAGCGGGCGGCAGCTCGCCGCCCTCGAGCCCTACCGGCTCGAGGGCGCGAGCACGGTGGTGGTGGCGATGGGCTCGACGGCGGGCACCGTCAAGGAGGGCGTCGACGCCCTGCGCGACGAGGGCGT
>DATIFC010000197.1:0-23160 GCA_035455445.1 Gaiellaceae bacterium
CGTCGAGCGGCACGTCGACGAAGTTCGGGTCGCCGTACCACGCCTCGCGGTCGGCGAAGGCGAGCTTCGCGCACTCCACGACGGCGTGCACGAAGTCGGCGCCGCCGCGCTCGAGCGAGTCCAGCTCGAGGCCGTCGAGCAGCGCGAGCTGCTGCAGGAAGACCGGGCCCTGCCCCCAGGGGCCGGTCTTGGAGACACGCCAGCCCCGGTAGTCGAGCTCGACCGCCGCCTCGACCGACGCCTGCCACGAGGCGAGGTCGTCGCCGGCGAGGAGCCCGCGGTGGCGGCGCCCCGAGCTGTCCATCGCCTCGGCGTCCTCGAGGTAGGCGTCGATCGCCGCCGCCACGAAGCCGCGGTAGAAGGCCTCGCGCGCCGCGTCGATCTGCTGCTCGGGACTCCCTCCGCGGGCCTCGTCGAGGACGCGCCGGTAGGTCGCCGCCAGGTCGCGGTTCCGGAAGAGGTTGCCCGGCTCCGGCACCGGCAGGTAGAGGCGCGCCGAGGCCGGCCACTCCGACCGGAAGAGCTCCTCGACCCCCGCGATGTCCTCGCAGATCCCGGGCACGAGCGGGAAGCCGCCCTCGGCGTGGGCGATCGCGGGCTCGAGCGCCTCGGCGAGCGGGATCGTCCCGAAGTCGCGCAGGAGCAGCAGCCAGGCGTCGAAGGCGCCGGGCACGCAGGCGGCGAGCAGGCCCGTTCCGGGCACGAGGTCGAGCCCGAGCTCGCGAAAACGGCCGATCGTCGCCGCGGCCGGGGCGACGCCCTGGCCGTCCACGACCAGCACCTCGTCGCGCTCCGCGCTGTGGAGCAGGATCGGGACCTCGCCGCCGGGCCCGTTGAGGTGCGGCTCGACCACCTGCAGCACGAACCCCGCCGCGACGGCGGCGTCGAAGGCGTTGCCGCCCCGCTCCAGGACGGCCATGCCTGCCGCCGAGGCGAGCCAGTGCGTCGAGGCGACCATCCCGAAGGTGCCCTGGAGCTCCGGCCGCGTCGTGAACATCCGCTCCATCGCGCGCGAAGGCTATGCCCGGCAGCCGTCCCCCGACTAGCCTCCCGTCATCGGCGACTAGCCGTCAGGGCCCGTATCCCCCCACCGACCGGCCTCGTGTCTGATCAGATGCCGGCCGCTCCCATCTGGGTGGATCGCGTAGAGGCTTCTCTCGGTGAAGACGATCCACCTGCCGTCCGCAGACCAGGTGAATGACTCTGCCGAGACCCCGACCGGGCGCGCATGGCTTCCGTCGGCCCTGATCACCCAGATGTAGCCGTCGCGCCAGACGGCGATCCGGCGCCCGTCCGGCGACCAGGCCGGCATGTAGCTCATCTCGTGCGGCGAGCCGGTCGGCTTCGTGATCTGGGTCAGGCGGTGATCGCGCAGGCGCAGGATCCAGATCTGCTCGGTGCCGCTGCGGTTGCTGCCGAAGGCGATCCGCGTGCCGTCGGGCGACCAGGCGGGCGCATCGGCGCTCGCCTTCCCCCAGAGCACGCGGGTCTTCTGGCCGGTCGCGACGTTCATCGTCCAGAGCCCGCCGTAGCCGGTGGTGCCGCCGGAGAAGACGATCTGGCGGCCGTTCGGCGACCAGTCCGGCTCGTTCGCGTAGGCCGTGTTCGTCAGGCGCCTCTGGTGGTGCCCGTTCGCGTCCATCACCCAGATGCTCAGGTTCCGGTAGAAGGCGATTCGACGCTTCGCCGGCGACCAAGCCGCGCTCTCCTCGGAGGTGAGGTCGTGCGTCAGCCGCCGGAAGCCGCTCCCATTGAGATTGACGACCGCGATCTCTCCACGACCGCAGTCGTTCCCTCCGGCGCATGTCTGGTTGTTCTCGAAGACGATCCTCGTGCCGACGCGCCGCCCACGTTCTCCGGATCGACTGCTGTCACTCGCGGCAGCAAGCGAGGTGACCGTGAGCGCAAGGAGGAGCGCACCGACCGCGAGCAAGAGCTGTCTCGTTCCAGGCATCGTTACCTCCAGTGTTCTTCGATGCTCGCGCGAACGCTCGCCGACGACATCGTGGCCGACCCCGACCCCCGCTCGGCAAACCCGCGATCCTTAGCGCATGACGAACACGCTCGTCTTCCTCCCCGCCTGGAACGAGGAGGAGAACCTGCCCGCGGTGCTCGCAGAGCTGCGCCGGGACCTGCCGCAGGCCGACCTGCTGGTCGTCGACGACGGCTCGACGGACGGGACCGCGGCGGTCGCGCGCGCCCACGGCGCCGAGGTCGTCTCCCTCGGCGAGAACCGCGGCCTCCCGGTCGGGATCGCGGCCGGCTACGGCTACGCGCTCGAGCACGGCTACGCCTTCTGCGGCCGGGTCGACGCGGACGGTCAGCACCCGGTGGCGGAGCTCGCCCGACTGCTCGCGTCGGTCCGCGAGGACGCGTGCGACGTCGCCGTTGGCTCCCGCTTCGCGAGCGGCGAGGGCTACGCCCCGTACCGCTACCGCTCGACCGGCCCGCGCCGGTTCGGCACGGCGCTGCTGCGGCGCTCGATGCGCGTCCTCCTCCGGCGGCCGTTCCTCGACGCGACGAGCGGCATGTACGCGGTCAACGCCAGGGCACTGCCGGTGCTGGCGCGCCCCTACACGACCGAGGCGCCGGAGGTCGAGGCGCTCCTGCGGCTGAACGAGGAGGGCCTGCGCGTGGAGGAGGTCCCGGTCGAGATGCGCGAGCGGGCCGGCGGCGAGTCGAAGCTCCGCGGCTGGAAGTCGCTGCTCGTCGTCTCCACCGTGATCGGGACGCTGCTCACGTTCCTGTGGCGCCGCCGCCGATGAGGCTCGTCGCCGTGCTCGGTTACTCGGGGCGCCGCGACGACGACCTCCACGCCGTCTGCGAGGCGCGCGTGCGGCACGCTGCGGGCATCGCGCGCCCGGGCGACGTGGTGCTCCTCTCGGGGGAGGCCGAGCTGATGCGCGGCGCCTGGACGGGAGGCGACGCGCTGCTCGACCCGCACGCGCGCAACACCCGGGAGAACGCGACCGGGGTGGCGGTCGCGGCCCGGCGGCTCGGCGCCGAGGAGGTCGTGCTCGTGACCTCGAGCTGGCACGCCTTTCGCGCGCGGCGGCTGGTCCGCGCGGCGCTCGGCGACCGTACGGTGGCGGTGAGGAGCTCGTCCGCGCCCGGTCGTCCCCCGCTGAGGCTGGCCGCGCGGGAGCTCGCGTGCCTGGTCGCGCTGCCGGTGCAGCTACGGGGCGTGCAGCGTGCGGATCAGGGCGTCCGTCGGCGCCCAGTACGCGGCACGCGCGGCGGCTGACGAGCCGAGGGGCGCGAGGTGGTCGGCCGTGAACGAGCCGTGCGAGCGGGCGACGTGCAACCGGACGTCGTCGGCCGAGAAGCCGGCCTTGCGCAGGCGATCGAGCAGCAGCGTCATCCCGTCGGTCGCGTGGGGGTCCTCCTGGCTGACGAGTACCGAGAGCACCGTCCCTCGCCGGATCGGCCGCAGGTCGACGATGCGCGCCTGCTCGCCGTACGGCACCGGGTTGACGCTCTCGATCGCGTCCGGCACGGGCAGGTGCCTCCCCGGCGCGGTCGCTGCGTACTCGACCGCGAGCGCGGCGCCGCGCGAGTAGCCGAGCGCGAGCACCGGGAGCGTCTGCGGCCCGAGCCGCTGCATCGCGTGGCGCACGCCCGTGGCCGCCGCGTCGAGCACGGCGCCGCTGTAGTCGGTCTCGTAGCGCGGGTAGAGGACGATCGCGCCGCGCTGCACGAGGTGGTCGATCCACGGCCGGTGGTTCGCCGGCGTCGTCTCCTCGGGACCACCCTGGCCGTGGAGGAAGATCACGATGCGCTTCGGCCGCCCGGCCGGCCGGAAGAGCCACACGCCCTCGCCGCCCAGGCCGATCGGCCCGACCACGGATGCCTTCGCCGGGAAGGATTTGCCGCCTCCTCCGCAGCCGCTGAGCAGGAGAAGTGTGGCGAGCGCGACCGGGGGTAGGGTCGTTCTCACGTGACCACTTCGACTCCCGACCCGGGCGATCGGTTAGCTGCGTCGCCCGACCCGCCGGCCGGCGCATACGAGGCGGTCGTCGTCGGCGCGGGCCAGGCGGGCCTCGCCGTCGGCCACTTCCTAGGGCGCGCAGGGGTCGAGTTCGTGATCCTCGAGCGCGGCGAGGCGCTCGCGCCGGCCTGGCGCGAGCGCTGGGACTCGCTCACGCTCTTCACCCCCAGGCGCTACGACAGCCTTCCCGGCCTGTCGTTCCCCGGCGACCCCGAGGGCTACCCCGGGCGCGACGAGGTGGTCGCGTACCTCGAGCGCTACGCGGAGGAGCTCGAGCTGCCGGTGCGGCTGAGCAGCGAGGTACGCAGGCTCTCGGCCGAGGACGGCGGGTTCGCGCTGGAGGTCGGCGGCGAGCGCGTCCGCGCCGGGCAGGTGATCGTCGCGACGGGGCCCTTCCAGGCGCCGTTCGTGCCCGAGATCGAGGGCGGCCTCGACGAGCGCGTCGTCCAGATGCACAGCACCGGGTACCGCCGGCCGGGGAACATGCCCGAGGGCATCGTGCTCGTGGTCGGCGGCGGTAACACCGGCTTCCAGATCGCGAAGGAGCTCTCGGCGACCCGCACGGTCCTGCTCTCCGTCGGGTCGCGGCAGACCCCGCTCCCGCAGCGCCTGCTCGGCCGCGACCTCTTCTGGTGGCTGACGAAGCTCGGGCTTCTGCGCAAGAACGCCGAGTCGCGGCTCGGCAAGCGGCTCCGACAGCGGGAGACGCTGATCGGGTCGAGCCCCCGCGAGCTGGAGCGCGACTTCGCGGTCGAGCTGAAGCCGCGGGCGGTCTCCGCCTCCGGGCGCACCGTGCGGTTCGCCGACGGCAGCGAGACCGACGTCGACGGCGTGGTCTGGGCGACCGGCTACCGCCCCGACCACGCCTGGATCGACGCTCCCGTCTTCGACGACGACGGGCGGCTGCAGCACCGCCGCGGCGTGACGGAGGTACCGGGGCTCTACTTCGTCGGGCTCACGTGGCAGTACACCCGCGGCTCGGCGCTCCTCGGCTGGGTCGCCGACGACGCCGAGTTCGTCGCCGAACGGGTAGCGGAGGCCCGCACGCGCTCAGTAGCCTGATGGCGATGCTGCCGACCGAGATCGAGGGGCTGCCCGAGGCGATGCCGCCCAAGACCGTCGAGCTGGCCGACGGGGAGGAGTACCAGCTCGAGATCGCTCCCGTCCGCAAGCAGATCGGCGACGCGACGGTGCGGATGCTCGCCTACAACGGCTCGATCCCCGGGCCGACCATGAAGGCTCCCGAGGGCGCGACCTTCACCGTCCACGTCACCAATCGCGGCGACATCGACGCCACCGTCCACTGGCACGGGCTGCGGCTCGAGAACCGCTTCGACGGCACGCACGACACGCAGGCGCCGATCCCGGTGGGCGAGTCGTTCCGGTACGAGGTGCACGTGCCCGACCCCGGCGCGTACTGGTATCACCCCCACATCCGCGAGGACTACGGCCAGGAGCTCGGGCTGTACGGGAACATCCTCGTCTCGCCCGGCGACCCCGGGTACTGGCCGACGGCGAATCGCGAGCTGCCGCTGACGCTCGACGACTTGCTGGTCGAGCACGGGCGGATCGCCGCGTTCGGCGAGGAGACGACCCACGTCGCGATGGGCCGCTTCGGGAACGTGATGCTCGTCGCCGGCGACCCGGAGCTCGAGCTGGACGCGCGTCGCGGCGAGGTCGTCCGGCTCTACCTGACGAACACGGCCAACACGCGCGTCTTCAACGTCGCCCTGCCCGGTGCGCGCATGAAGCTCGTGGGCGGCGACAGCGGCCACTACGAGCATGAGGAGCTCGTCGAGGAGGTGCTGCTCTCGCCGTCCGAGCGCGTCGTCGTCGACGTCCTCTTCGACGAGCCCGGCGAGCTGCGGCTCGAGCACCGGACGCCCGAGCGCACCTACCCCCTGGCGCGCGTGACCGTCTCGGACGACGCCGCAGAGCCGTCGCACGCCGAGGCGTTCGAGCAGCTCCGGACGAACGCCGACATGACGGCGCTGCGCGAGGAGCTGGCGCCGTTCCTCGACGCCGATCCGGACAAGACGCTCTCCTTCGTCGCGGAGATGAACCTCGACGCCGAGGCGGGCGAGGGCGGCTTCGTCTGCCCGATGCACCCGGAGGTGACGAGCGAGAAGCCCGATCGCTGCCCGAAGTTCGGGATGAAGCTCGTGCCCGCCGCGCTGGCCGAGGCGGGCGGCCACCACGGCCACCACGGCCACGGAGAGCACCACGGCCACGGAGAGCACCACGGCCAAGGAGAGCACCACGGAAGCCACGGTCACGGCCACCACGAGCACGGGGAGGAGCACGGCCAAGCGGGCCCGCAGGGCATCGAGTGGGAGGACGACATGATCGAGGTCAACCGCCTCACCACGCCGTCGAACATGCGCTGGAAGCTCGTCGACCGCGACACGGGCGCCGAGAACGCCGGCATCGACTGGCGCTTCCGCGTCGGCGACCGGATCAAGCTCCGCCTCGTCAACGAGATGGACTCCGACCATCCGATGCCGCATCCATTCCACGTGCACGGCGCCGGCCGCTTCCTGATCCTGGCGCGCGACGGCGTCGTCGAGCCCAACCTCGTCTGGAAGGACACCGTGCTCGTCCGCACCGGCGAGACGGTGGACATCCTGCTCGACGTCACCAATCCCGGCCGCTGGATGGCGCACTGCCACATCGCCGAGCACCACGAGAGCGGGATGATGCTCGCCTTCGACGTCGAGCCGGCTTAGGGCACAACCCTCGGCAGCCAGTCGCCGACGGCCGCGGCCACGGTGCCGCCGCTGCGCAGCGAGTGGGTGCCCGCGACCGTGACCACCGTCCGATTCGGGCCCGCGGGCGGGAGGCCGAACGGGTCGCGCTCGCCCTGGACGACGAGCGTCGGCACGGTGACCGCGTCGAGCTCGTCCAGGCGGCTCTTCTCCGGCTTCCCGGGAGGATGCAGCGGGAAGGCGAGGCAGAGCACCGCCACCGCGCCGGTCTTTCCAGCGGTGCGGCAGGCGACGCGCGCGCCGGAGGAGCGGCCGCCGGCGAGCAGGGGCAGGCCCTCGAGCGGGAGCTGCGAGACGACCGAGACCCACGCCGCGTCGAGCTGCGCGGCCGGCGGCGGAGACCGGCGCCCCGCGACGCGGTAGGGCTGCTCCACGAGGACGACCGTCAGGCCGGCCGCGACCGCGGCGCTCGCGGCCCCGGCGAGGTCGGGCGCCTCGATCCCGCCCCCGGCCCCGTGTCCGAGGACGAGCGCGGCGACCGGCGCGGCGGCGGTCTCCAGCCGGGCGCGGGCGAGGCCGACCGGGGTCTCGAGCTCGAGCACACGCCGAGCGTACCGGCGCTGTTGAAAGTCTTCGCCCAGGCACGACGGGGCGGCGCCTCCGCGCGCCGCCCCCGATAATGGCGTCGTGTCCGAGCACCCGGTCTTCCGAGGCGGCGGTATCTCGTACCTGCGGATCCCCGCGACCGACCCGCACGCCTCGGCCGACTTCTACGAGGGCGTCTTCGGCTGGCGTGTGCGCCGCGACCGTGAGGACCCGGCCTTCGAGGACGGCAGCGGCCACGTCATCGGCCACTTCCGCATCGACCACGCGGTCGCGGGCGAGGACGGCGTGCGGCCGTACGTCTTCGTCGAGAACCTCGACGAGGCGCTCGAGAAGATCCGCGCCCGCGGCTGCGAGATCGTGCGGGAGCCGTACCCCGAGGGCGACCTCTGGGTTGCGCTCTTCCGCGACCCCGCCGGCAACGTCGTCGGCGTCTGGCAGCACGGTCCACGCGGGTAGCCAAACCGGCGCAGGTGCGATCGTCGATGCGCTTCAGCTACCAGCTCCTGCCGGAGCAGCCCCTCGACGAGCTGCTCGACCTGATCGAGCTGATGGACGAGCTCGGCTTCTGGGCCTGCTACAGCGCGGACGAGACCTACCACAAGGACATGTGGTCGCTGTTCGCCGCCGCGGCAGGGCGGACGTCGCACCTTCGGATGGGGCCGGAGGTGACGCATGTGATCCTGAAGGACCCGACGATCATCGCCCAGCAGGCCGCGACGCTCGACGAGCTCACCGGGGGCCGCGCGGAGCTCGTCTTCAGCACCGGGAACTTCGCGATGCTGCAGCAGTACCGTTTCGACCTCGCCGGGATGAAGCCGATCGCGCGCCTGCGCGAGGCGCACGAGGTGATGTCGAGGTTCCTGGCCGACGGGACGATCGACTTCGAGGGCTCGTACTACGCGTACGCAGGGCTCTTCACCGCCGCGCGGCCGATCCAGCGGCCGTTCCCGATCAAGCTCGGCGGGATGCGTGGGCCGCGCTCCTTCGAGCTCGCGGGCGAGATCGCGGACGGGCTGCACACGGCGCTCGCGTACACGCGCGAGGCGCTCGACTTCACCGCCGCCGCCTTTCGTCGCGGCGCCGAGAGGGCGGGGCGCGACTGGACTGAGCTCGACCTCGCCGACAACGTCCTCGGCGCGATCGGGGAGGACGCAGAGCCCGCCCGCGAGGCCGCGCGCATCGTCGCTGCGTTCTACATCTCCTCCATGCCGGCGGAGCTGCTGGAGCGAAACGGCGTCGACGCGTCCGAGGTCGCACCCGCAGTCGACGCTTTCCGGCGGGGTGACGTGCAGCGGGCCCTGGAGCTGACGCCCCCGGAGGCCGCCGACGCCCTCACCGTCGCCGGTACCCCCCAGGACTGGCGCGGCTGGCTCGAGCGGGACTTCGCGCCGAGCGGCTTCGGCCACGTGCTCGTGACCTTCGCCGACCCTTTCCTCGTCGAGAGCTGGTCGGGGGTCACGATCGAGGGGCTCCCGCCACTGCAAGATCAGCTGCGGCTCTTCCACGACGAGGTGATGTCGCGCTCGTGATCCGCCGCCGGGTCGTCGTGCAGGGCTACGTGCAGGGTGTCGGCTTTCGCTACTGGATCGCGCGCGCGGCAGAGACCCGAGGCGTGGCCGGCCGGGCCGAGAACCGCCCGGACGGCTCGGTCGAGATCGTGCTCGAGGGAGACCGCGAGGCGGTCGAGTCGCTCGAGCGCCTCTGCCGCGAGGGCCCGCACAGCGCGGTCGTCCGAGACGTCGAGGTCGTCGAGGAGCAGCCCGAGGGCCTGCGGGGCTTCTCGACGCGCTAGGCGGTCGCAGAACCGCGCGCCGGATCCGACGCGCGGTTCTGCTCGGCACCGGCGGCTCATGCGCGGTACACCGGTGCGCGGCGGGGGATGACCCACCGCAGCCGCGACCACGCCGACCGCACGGCCCGCTTCACCTGGGCGGATGCCCTCGACTCGGCCTGCGCCTGGGCGCGCCGGTACTCGTCCCGCAGCTCGGCCACCCGCTCCTGCTGGCGTTGCCGGTGGAAGTCGGAATCGTAGTAGAACACCTTTTTCACCTCCTTTCGCCTGTGGTCTCGACCCGAAGTCGAGTCCCGGCGAGGAGGAAGGTGTCCGGAAATCAGCGTGCTTGCGCTAGTGCGTGATTTCCACGCCTGATTTGCAGCTCCGGTGCTTCGATGAGCCGCTGCTCCGGCTCGGGATCGACTCGGGCTATGTCGCTGACCTGAGTGACACGGACTCGCTCCTTTCTTCGACCTGTTCGGCTGTTTCGCCTCTGAAACGACGAAAGCGACCCTTCCGGGTCGCCCTCGGTGGACGTTGCTCGGCTGTTCGTGTCTAGCCGGAGCGCCTCCAGTCGAGGACTTCCAGAGGGGCGAGACCGCCGTCACGCGTCTCCGCGAGTGCGAATGCGTTCGCCGGGGCGGAGACGACGATCGGGCGATTTGTCTTGAACTGACCGACCATGTAGCGATCCTCCTTCCCCGAATTAGGCGCGAGACATTACACGCGCGAGACGGCCGGCGCAAGGCAATATCGGCGCGGATTTCGGGTCAGGGTCAGACGTGCCGCGCGAGCCAGTCGCTGATGCGGTTCCAGGCGTCGATCTGGTGCTCGCGCTCCGTCCAGCCGTGGCCCTCGCGCGGGTAGACGACGAGCTCCGTCTCGCAGCCCGCCTCGGTCAGTGCGTTGTAGAACTCGACCGCCTGGGAGAGCGGCGTGCAGAGGTCGTCCTCGCCGTGGAGGATCAGCGTCGGCGTCCTCGAGCTCCGCGCGTGGTAGACCGGTGAGCGGCGCGTGTACTCCCCGGTCGCGTCCCACGGGTCGGCCTGCAGGTAGAGGCGGTCGAACTGGCCGATGTTGGTCGTCGCGTGGAAGCTGACCCAGTCGGTGACGACCGCCATCGGCATCGCGGCGGCGAAGCGGTCGGTCTGGGTCGGCGCCCAGCAGGCCATGAAGCCGCCGTAGCTCCCGCCGGTGATCGCCACCCGCCTGTCGTCCACGACCCCCTCGCGCGCGAGCGCGTCGATGCCGGTGAGGATGTCCTGCAGGTCGCCGCCGCCCATGTCGCCCAAATTGGCCTCCGCGAACTCCGGCCCGCGCCCGACGCTGCCACGCACGTTGGGCATCAGCACCGCGTAGCCCGCGCCGGTGAAGAGCTGCGGGAAGCCCTGCGCCGGCGCGAATCCCCACGACCACGAGCCGGTCGGGCCGCCGTGGACGTCGACGACGAGCGGGAGCGGGCCCTCGTCGCGGTCGCGCGGGAGTGCGAGCAGGCCCTCGATCTCGAGCGCGTCGGACGACTTCCAGCGGTAGGCGCGCCACTCCACGGTCGCCAGCTTGGGCGCGACCCTGGCGTTGAGGCTCGTCAGCGTCTGCCGCTCGCCGTCCTCGAGCAGCACGACCTCGGGCGGGTCGTGCGCGCTCTCCCAGGCGGTAGCCACCCTCGAGCCGTCGGCGCTGGCCGCGATCGCCGGTGCGTAGCGCGGCCCGAGCGTGACGTCGCCGCCCGCGAGCTCCACGTAGGAGCCGTCGAGCGAGAGCCGGCCGGCGAAGGTGCCCGAGTCGCGGAAGCCCGCGACCCAGAGCGTGTCCTCGTCGGCGAAGTCGATGTGCCCCGCGTGCAGCTCCGGCGCGAGCTGGCCCTGCCCGAGCACGTGCACCGTGCCGGCGAGCGTGCCGCGGTCGGACGAGAAGCCCTCCACCCACGCAACGCGCCCGCCCAGCGAGATCCGAGGTGACTGCAGCTGCCACTTCGGCACGTGCACCCGCTCGACCGAGCGCGCGTCGAGGTCGACGAGGCCGAGCCAGGCGTCGTACCAGGCGCTCTCGGAGGGCTCGTCCGTGCAGACGGCCGCCACCTTGCCGCCAGCCCAGCCGAGCTCGAAGACGTTGACGCCCTCGGGCGTGACGTCGCTCGTCGCGCCGTTCTCGGCCTCGACGAGCCAGAGCCGCCGCCAGAAGCGCGCGGGCCGGAAGACCTTCGGGTCCTGCGCCTCGGCGCCCGCCTCCTCGATCTTCGTCGCGGATTCCGCGCCCGCGCGGTCGGCGCCGATGTCGGCGGCGAGCACGAGCAGCCGCGCGCCGTCGGGGGACCAGCGGATCTCCTCGACCGAGCCCGGGATCTCGCCGAGCTCGGCGCCGTCGACCCAGAGCGAGCGGCGCCCCTCGTGACCCTTGTCGGCCGCGTACGCGAGCCGCGTGCCGTCAGGCGAGAAGCGCGGAAGGGCGCCGGCCTCGCCCGGCTGCAGCTCGCCGCCGACCTCTCCGACCCAGAGACGCGTCTCGAGCGGCTTGCCCTGCTCGCGGAAGGAGGCCGAGACGACGGCCGCGACCCGTGACCCGTCGGGCGAGAGGGCGACCTCGGCCGGTCGCAGGAGCTGCATCGCCAGCTCGGGCGTGACCTTCTCGGCGGGCGCGGTGACGGCATCCATTCCGCGCGATGCTAAGCCAAGCCTCCGCCCGCGTGCCGGGGAGCGGCTCCGACTACGATCCCCGGGGTGACGCCGCCGGTCAGCAGCAGACGCGAGATCGAGGTCGCGGCGCCGCCCGAGGTCGTCTGGGAGGTCCTGACCGAGTTCGACCGCTGGCCGGAGTGGAACCCGGACGTGAAGTCGATGTCGTACGAGGGCCCGCTCGCCCCCGGCTCGGTCTTCCGGTGGAAGGCAGGGCCGGGCACGATCGTCTCGACGCTCGAGTCGGTCGACCCGCCGCGCGGCGTCAGCTGGCGGGGCCGGACGATGTCGGTCCGCGCGCTCCACGAGTGGCGCCTCGAGCCGCGCGAGGGCGGCACGCGCGTGGAGACGGAGGAGTCGTTCTCGGGGCTGCTGGCACGGCTGATGCGCGGCTCGCTGCAGAAGACGCTCGACCGGACGCTCGAGCAGGGCCTCGAGCACCTGAAGCGCGAGGCCGAGCGGCGCGCCGCCGCGTCCTAGGAAGCGTCTGCCAGCGGCAGCGTGAAGGAGACGCGCGCGCCGCCACCTGCGCGGTTCTCGGCCCAGATCCGGCCGCCGTGGGCCTCGACCAGCCCCTGGGCGATCGCGAGGCCGAGCCCCGAGCCGCCGCTCGCCCGGGTGCGCGAGTCGTCCGCGCGCCAGAAGCGCTCGAACATCCGCTGCGGCGCCCCGTCGGGGAGGCCTCCTCCCTCGTCCTCGACCGCGACGACCACGTGGTCGGTGTCCTTCTCGGCCACGACCGCGACCGCGCCGCTCGGCCGCGAGTGCCGGACGGCGTTGCTGAGCAAGTTCAGGAGCACGCGCTGAACCTTGTCGGGCGCGACCCTGACGACCGGACCCGACGGATCGACCCGCGAGGCGAGCCGGACATCGTGCGCGCGGGCGTCGGCGGCGAGCGCCTCCACGCACGACGAGACGAGCTCGCCGAGCGGCGCGTCACGCAGTTCGAGGCGCAGCACGCCTGCGTCGATGAGCGCCAGCTCGAACAGGTCGTCGACGAGGCGGGAGAGGATCTCGGTCTGCGCGCGGACCGCGGGCAGGTACTCGTCAGGCGTCGCGAGCCCGTCCTCGAGCGCCTCGACCATCGCGCGCAGGGACGCGAGCGGGGTCCGCAGGTCGTGGCTCGCCCACGCCACGAGCTCGCGCCTCGCGTCGAACAGGCGCTCGATGCTCGCCGCCATCTCGTTGAACGTGAGCCCGAGCTCCCGCAGCTCGCGCGGCCCCGACTCCGAGGCCCGCGCGCTGAGCTCCCCGGCCGCCAGCCGCCTCGATGCCGCGCCCAGCCGGTCGAGAGGCCGCAGGATCTCCCTGCCGAGCAGCAGCGCCCCGGCGAGGGCGCACAGGGCGGAAGCGGCCGCGACGAGCCAGAAGGTCGTCTCCTCGTGCATGCCGAACATCACGAGCCCCGAGCCGACCACGACGGCGAGCGGCAGGCAGACGGCCGCGATCGCGAGGACGGCGAGCTGAGCCCTGATGCTCACGCGCGCACCCGGTAGCCGGCGCCCCAGACGGTCTCGAGCAGCTCGGGCCGCGACGGGTCGCGCTCGAGCTTCTCGCGCAGGCGCCGCACGTGGACGGTCACCGTTCCGGTGTCGAGCGCGGCCGAGTAGCCCCAGACGCGGTTCATCAGCTGGTCGCGAGAGAAGACACGCCCCGGATTCGACGCCAGGAACCACAGCAGGTCGAACTCCCTGGCGGTCAAGGCGATCGGCTCGCCGTCTCGCCTCGCCTCGCGCCTGGCGGCGTCGAGCTCGAGCGGGCCCAACGAGACGCGCTCGCGCGGCGGCCTCCCCGAGCGCGCGCGCCGCAGGACGGTCTTCACCCGCGTTGCCAGCTCGCGCGGCGAGAATGGCTTCGTCACGTAGTCGTCGGCCCCGAGCTCGAGCCCGACGATCCGGTCCGCCTCCTCGACCCGGGCGGTGAGCAGGATCACCGGCAGCTCGGAGCTCGACCTGATCCAGCGGCAGAGCGCGAGCCCGTCCGTGTCCCCGGGAAGCATCACGTCGAGGAGGACGAGGCTCAACCGCTCCCGCTCGATCAGCCGGCGCGCCGCGTCGCCGCTCTCGGCGGTCAGCACTCTGTGGCCGTCGCGCTCCAGGTACCGCGTCACGACGTCGCGGACCAGCGGCTCGTCGTCGACGACAAGGACGGTCGTCATCCCGGCACTTTGCCTGCCCGAAGCCTCGTGACGGCTGCGGAGGCCTTACGAGTTCCTTAATCCGCACCCTGCCGGGCAGCCCCGAACCGCTTTCCCGCGGCTTCCCGCACCGGCCGTGGGAGGCGAGTTCGCGAAATCGTAAGGGCCAACCGGGCGGAGCCCTCCTAGCGTGGCGCGCTCCACGAAAGGAGGAGTTAGATGAGCCATCGCACAACGCTCGTCGCGCTGCTGGGCGCGGTCGCCGTGACCCTGGTCGGCGCCCAGGCGGCGTCCGCGCACGACGGCTTCGGCAACCACGGCCACGGCAGGAACCTCGTCTTCGTGCAGACGAACGAGCTCACCGGCAACGAGATCGTCGTGTTCCACCGGCGGCACGACGGTCAGCTCGTCCGGGCCGGGAGCTATCCCACCGGCGGCCTCGGGGGCATCGCCGCCCCCGGCACCGAGTCGGACCGCCTCGCCTCACAGGGGTCGCTCGCGTACGACCGGGAGCATCGGCTCCTGATCGCGGTCAACGCCGGCAGCAACACGGTCTCGGCTTTCCGGGTGCACGGTGACCGGCTCGCGTTGGTCGACGTCGAGCCCTCGGGCGGTCAGTTCCCCGCGAGCGTCGGCGTGCACGGCGACCTCGCGTACGTGCTCGACTCGGGTGGGACCGGGATCGTGCAGGGCTTCCGGGTCGGCAGGCACGGCCTGACGCCGATCCCGGGCTCGGCGCGCTCTCTCGGCCTGGCGAACTCGAGCCCGCCGAACTTCCTGACCTCGCCGGGACAGGTCGGCTTCACGCCCGACGGCCGGCAGCTGCTCGTCACGACGAAGGCGAGCACGAGCTCGATCGACGTGTTCGGCGTCGGCCCGGACGGCCGCCTGACGGCGACGCCCGTCGTGAACCCGTCGGCGACGCCCGTTCCGTTCGCCTTCACCTTCGGCGCCGGCGGCCGCCTCGTCAGCGGCAAGGCGGGCGCGAGCTCGGTGACGACGTACCGGATCGGCCTCACGGGCACGCTCAGCGACCCGAGGTCACAGAGCGACGGCGCGGTGGCGCTCTGCTGGATCCAGCGCGTCGGCGACGTGTTCTTCGTCTCCAACACCGGGAGCGACACTCTGAGCTCGTTCCGGATCGGAGCGGACGGCCAGCCGGCGCTGCTGCAGGCGGTGGCAGCCGCGACGAACCCGGGCCCGATCGACCTCGCCTCGAGCGGCAGCTTCCTCTACGCCGAGACGGGGATCACCGGGACGGTCGACGAGTTCCTCGTCGGTCACGACGGGGCGCTCGTCCCGCTCGGCTCCGTCGCCGGCCTGCCGCCCGGCATCGAGGGGATCGCCGCCACGTAGCGACACGCCCGCACCGGGGCCCGCACGCCGTGGCGGGCCCCGGTGCGTAGGCTCTCGTCGTGGCCACGTACGTCGCCCTCCTGCGCGGGATCAACCTCGGCCCGCACAACCGGATCGCGATGCCTGCGTTGCGCGAGGCGCTGGCGGAGAGCGGCCTCGAGGACGTACAGACCTACCTCCAGAGCGGCAACGTCGTCCTCTCCAGCCGCGCGAAGGCCGACGGCGTGCGCCGCAAGGTCGAGCAGGCCGTTCGGGACGGCTTCGGCCTCGAGATCGCCGTCGTGGTGCGCTCGCGCGCCGAGCTCGCGACGGTCGTGAGGCGCAACCCGCTCGCGAAGGTCGTCACCGAGCCGAAGCGCTACCAGGTCACGTTCCTCGACCGGCATCTGCCGGCTCAGGCGCTGCGCGAGCTCGAGGCGGTCGCGGCGCCGTCCGAGCGCGTCGTCGCGAGCGGCCGCGAGGTCTACGCCTGGCACCCGGCCGGCGTCGCGCGCTCGAAGCTGTGGGCGAAGCTCGCCGGCAAGGGCCTCGGCGTCACCGCCACGTCGCGGAACTGGGCGACCGTGGAGGCGCTGGCGGAGCTCGCTAGCTGAGCGCGAGGCAGAGCTCGACCGCGCCGAGCACGATCGCGACGGCCCAGAGGATGATCTTCGGGTCGACCGGCTCGGCAGGCCCGGCGCTCGGGCTCATCAGACCGGGCTGCGCAGGCTGCTCGTGGAGATCCGGGGGAGCCATGACGCCGGGTCGCTGCATACGCCTCCTATCGCCCCCGCAGGAAGACTGAAACCCGACGCTCCCGGCCGCCGACGTGCGAGCAGCCGGCGGAGTACGAGAGAGGCACCTCGCGCTCGACGGCGAATGCCACGGGAGCTCGGATGATCCGCCTCGCGAAGCAACTCCTTCTCTCCTGGGTGGCGAACGCCGTCGTGCTGGCGGTCGTCACGGCGGTCCTGAGCGGTGTCGAGGTGGGCTCGGCCGGCGACCTGATCCGGGCCGCGCTGCTCTTCGGGATCCTGAACACGGTCCTGAAGCCCATCCTGCGGGCGCTCACCCTGCCGCTCGCCTTCATCACCCTCGGCCTGGTCTGGTTCGGCGTCTCGATGGCGATGCTCTGGCTCACCGACCTGCTCGTCGGCGGGTTCGAGATCCACGGCCTGAGCGCGCTGTTCTGGGCCACGATCATCGTCTGGGTCGTCAACGTCGTGCTCGACTTCGTCCCCGGGCCCTGGCGCGGGACGCGCCGTGATTAGGCCGACGCCGTCGAGAGCCCGGCGGCTACCGCGAAACCGAGCACCGTCGCCAGCCCGGCGACGCGGCCGCTCTTCGCCGTCGCCTCGGGGATCATCGAGTCGACGAGCATCACCAGCAGCGCGCCCGCGGCGAAGCCGTTGATCGCGGCCTGGAAATGGCCGCCGGTGCCCCGCGCGAGGACGTAGCCGAGCGGCGTCGCCAGCGCGCAGAGCGTCGCGACGCCGAGCCAGAGCAGCCGGATCGAGCGCACGGTCGCGCCGGCCTCGCGCATGTCGATCGCCGAGCCGATCGCCTCCGGCAGGTTCGAGACGAAGATCGCCACGACCAGCGCGACGCTCACGCCCTCGCCGCCGGCGATCCCGATCCCGAGCACGATCTGCTCCGGGATGCCGTCGAGGAAGGCGCCGAGCGCCAGCGCCGTGCCGCCGGAGGCCGCGCCGGCGCTGCCTCCCGGGCCGAGCCCTTCCACGGTGCGGGCGAGCAGGAAGTAGACGATCGCGCCGAGGCCGAGCCCGATCCCGACCGCAGCCGCACCGCCAACGGCGACCCCCTCCTCGAACAGCTCGAAGCTGACCGCGCTCACGAGCGCGCCCGCGCCGAACGAGAGCACGAGCCCGATCAGCCGGCTCGGCCACGACCGCGCGAGGCCGAGCACCATGCCGAGCACGAGCGACGACGCTGCGATCGCACCCCAGCCGAACGCCGCGCCCATCGGCGCATAGTGCGGTGTCGGCCGGCGGCGTTCAAGACCGCGGCCAACATCGCGCACGCGGGCGTCGGCGCGATCTGGCTCGCAGTCCCGCCGGCGCTGCTCGCGCCGATCGTGGTGGAGCCGATCTCGGGCGGCGTCGCGGTGGTGGATCCCCAACCACCGCGCGGCCGCCGCAGCTATCGGTTAGATGCCTAGAAACCGCCTGCAAAACGGCATGTTTTCGTCGGTTTGGCGCCGGGGCGCGCGGGTACGCGAGAACCAGACCGAAAGCGATGAGGCCGCGAGGCCTCGAGGGGGTGCAGATACATGGCGATCGTCGAGATGTGGAACTTCACGGTGGACACACCGCCGAACATCGATCTCACCGGCTTCAAGGTCGAGGCGACCGACGGCGAGATCGGCAAGGTCGACGAGGCGACGAACGAGGTCGGCGGCAGCTTCGTCATCCTCGACACCGGGCCGTGGATCTTCGGCAAGAAGGTCATGCTCCCGGCCGGCGTGATCCGGGACATCGACCCGGACACCGAGACGATCTTCGTCAACCGCACCAAGGACGAGATCAAGAACGCACCGGAGTTCGACGAGCAGCGGTACCACGACCAGGCCTACCGCGACGAGCTCGGCGGCTACTACAGCCACGGGCCGATGCGCCGCGACGAGGGCATCTAGCGTCGGCCGACACGCGAGCGAGGCCCCGCCCCGGCGGGGCCTCGCCGGTCCCTGCTGCGGCTACGCGGCAACGGTGACGCGAATGGCGGAGCCGTCCGCGAACACGATGTACCAGTCGCTGTGTCCCGGCGCGGGTGCGTACGCCTGCGCGATCTGAACCGACGGATCTCCCTGTCTCCCACTTGCGACCCAGCGACGCGCCGCAGCTGCGCGCACGTGCGGCGGAAGGAGGGACCACGCCTGCAACTGCGACGCGGTGGCTTCCTCGTCCACGGCCCGCGTCCGGATCGTCTCGGCGGTCGTCTCCGGCACGAGAGGTCGTGCCTTGCCGGTCGCCTCGGCGTCGTCGGCTTCCTCCTTCGAGGACTCGGTGGCCGAGGTGCCGAGCTCGAATCCGCCGGGTGCCTTGATCGAGGAGAAGCGGATGCCGAGGAGCGCGACCAGGAGGAGGATGCCTCCGACGCCGACGAGCGCCGTCGTGACCGTCTCCGGGATCGAGGAGACCGTCTGAACGCAGTCCTTCGCAGCCGTCGCCTTGCAGCCGGAGATCACTTCCTTGTGCTCGGGTGGCGAGAACAGCAGGACGCCCGCCCAGACGAGGATCGCGGCGCCGAGGATTCCGGCGAATACGCGTTCAGCCGTCGTGAGGTGCTCTGGCTTGCTGGCCGCAGTGGAGCTCGAGTCGTCGGCCACATTCACCTACCTGGGTCACGACGAGTCTCTGCCGCCCGGTGACAGGCGTCAAGGCGTGATCGACCCGGGACAGTCGCAGGCCTCACAGCTCCGCCATGGAGTCGACGGCGAACAGGCTCCACTCGCCCGGGACGCCTTTCAGCTCGTGGGCTCCGCGCTCGGCAAACGCGACGCGCGAGCCGATCACCAGGTCCTTGACCGTGTGCGAGACGAGCACCTCGTCCGCGCCGGCCAGCGCGGCGATCCGGGCGGCGATGTGCACCGCGATGCCGGCGAGCTTGCCGTCGGCGACCTCGCACTCGCCGGTGTGGAGGCCGGCCCTGATCGAGAGGCCGAGGGCGCTCACCGACTCGGCGATCGCCGCGGCGCAGCGGATGCCGCGGGCGGGGCCGTCGAAGGAGGCCACGAAGCCGTCCCCCGCGGTGTCGACCTCGTGGCCCCGGAAGCGCTCGAGCTGGCGCCGCACCAGCCCGTGATGGCGCTCGAGCAGCTCGCGCCACCCGCGGTCGCCGAGACGCGCGGCGAGCGCGGTCGAGCCGACGATGTCCGTGAACAGGATCGTGGCGAGGACGCGGTCCGGCTCGGGAGCGGTGCGCACGCCGGTCAGGAGCTCCTCGACCTCGCCGAGCAGCGCGTCCGGCTCGCCGACCCACGGCAGGTGGTCGGCACCGGGGAGCTCGACGAGACGCGCGGCGGGGATGTGCTCGGCCAGGTACTCGGCCTCCTCGCGTGGCGTGATCGGATCCTCGCCGGCCTTGCGCCAGGCGGCTGCGCCGTGCCCGAAGCGCGCGTCGCGTCGATAGAGGACGAGCGTCGGCGCACTGATCGTGGGCAGCACGTCGCGGACGTCGATTTGGCTGTTCATCCGCAGCAGCGCCAGGGCGGCGCCCGGGCTCGCGGCATGGCGCATGAAGGTCCGCCAGGTCCGGCGGTAGCTCTCGTCGGCGGCCAGGCTCGGAACGGCGACGCTGGGATCGATCGCGTCGGGCCAGTCCTGCTCGAGCTCGCGTAGCCGTGCGTCGAGCTCGTCGTGGCCCAGCAGCGCGGCGCCGGCCCGCGCGAAGGAGCCGTAGAGGACCAGCGCCGCGGTCCGCTCCGGATGGGTGGCGGCGAAGAGCGCGCTCATCGCGCCGCCCTCGGAGACGCCGAGCAGCGCCGCCCGCTCCGATCCCGCCGCGTCCATCACGGCGCGCACGTCGTCCATCCGCTCCTCGAGGATCGGCAGCTGGTCGACCGGAACGCGGTCGGAGAGCCCGGTGCCGCGCTTGTCGAAGAGGATCAGCCGCGAGAAGGTCGCAAGCCGGCGGCGGAAGGCCGCCTCGAGCGGGTCGTCCCAGCCGAGCTCGACATGGGTGATCCAGCCCGGCACGAAGACGAGGTCGACCGGGCCGTGGCCGATCACCTGGTAGGCGATGTGCACGTCGCCGCTCTTCGCGTACCTGGTCTCCGGCGCCACGGCGTGAGCCTGAGCGAAGCCCAGGAAGCCGTCAACCGGCGCCCCCCGTTGGTACGGTCGACCGGTGGCTGAGGCTGCCGCCGTCCTCGAGCACGTGAGCTCGACCGACGGAACCCGGATCGGATACAGGCGAAGCGGTGCGGGGCCGCCACTCATCCTCGTTCACGGGACTGCGGGTGCCCACTGGAGCTTCAATCTCCTCGTCCCGGCGCTCGCCGACCGCTTCACCGTCTACGCGATCGACCGTCGCGGCCGAGGTGCGAGCGGGGATCGGGCGGCGGAGTACTCGATCGAGCGAGAATTCGAGGACGTCGCCGCGGTGGTCGACTCCATCGCCGAGCCGGCAAGCGTCTTCGGCCACTCGTACGGCGCCACGGTCGCGCTCGGTGCCGGCCTCGTCGCACGCAACCTGCACAAGGTCCTCCTCTACGAGCCTTCTCCCGGGATCGCGGCCGTGCCGCGCGAGGATCTCGCCAGGATCGACGTTCTCGTAGCGCGCGGCGAGCGGGAGGAGGCGCTCGTCTTCGCGCTCGGCGTGTTCGGATTGAAGCGGGAAGAGGTCGAGCAGATGCGGGGCCTGCCGACGTGGCCGGAGCGAGTCGCAGCCGCGTCCACCGTGACTCGCGAGGTACGAGCGGAAGAGGGCTACTCCGTGCATCCCGACCGCTTGCGCGATCTCGCCCCCCCGGTGCTTCTCTTGCTCGGCGAGGAGAGTCCCGCGTGGGCGCGCGAGGGAACCGACCGGATTCAAGCTGCTCTTCCGAACGCGCGCGTCGCGATCCTACGGGGTCAGGGTCATGCGGCCACGATGACGGCGCCGCAGCTCGTCGCCGGAGAGATCGGGCGGTTCTTGAGCGAGTGAGCAAGGGCCGCGTCGGCCTTGCCCGCCCTCCAGCGAAGCCGACCGGCTGGCGGGCGACTAGCCTGCCAAGCACGTGATCGTCTCGCTCCACGTCGCAACAGGCGCGGTGGGCGGGGCCCTCGCCGGCTCGAGGCGCCGCGCGGTTCCGCTCGGGCTCCTGCTGCATCTGGCCGGCGACCGGATGCCGCACCAGGACATCGGCGACCGCCGCTTCGAGATCAGCTCCGGGGTTGCCGCCGTGCTGCTCCTGGCCCTCGCGCGCGGCCCGCTCGACCCCGCCGTGACCGGGGCGCTGGCGGCATCGGCTCCGGACCTGGAGCACGTCCTCAGGCTCCCGCGGCCGGGCGGGCGGAAGCTCTTCCCGAGCCATCGCTTTCACGGCTGGCACCGAGGCGGCGGCGTCCCGGCCCGGGCTCAGCTTCTGGCCGCCGGCTTCCTGATCGGCGCCGTTCTGGGCCCGCGCCTCGTGCCGCGGTAAACCCATCCCTCGAACGAGGGATGCCGGCTTGAGGACTTGCGGAGGCCGCCGATGTAGGCCCGGTGCGCCGCCCGCTGCTCGTGCTCGTGCTGCTTGCGACCATCGCCGCCGCCCTCCCGAGAGCCGGCTTCGCGAAGACGAAGTGGCCCTCCTCCGGCTCCAGGTCGGGCCACGCCACCCGCGTCCAGAAGCTCGCCCGGAAGGTCGTCGGCTACGCCCGCGATCAGATCGGCGTGGCCTACAGCTGGGGCGGCACGTCACGCAGCACCGGCTTCGACTGCTCGGGGCTCGTGTACGCGGCCTACCGCTCGATCGGCTGGAAGATCCCGCGCTCGTCGTGGGAGCAGCTACGCGCTGGCCGCCCGGTCCGCTTCGCGCGGCTGCGCCCGGGCGACCTGCTCTTCACCGAGGGCGGGGGCCACGTCCAGCTCGTGGTCTCGAAGCGCGCCGCGATCTCGGCCCCGCAGACCGGCGAGCGCGTTCGCTACGTGCCCCTGGCGCAGCTCCGCCCGGCGTTCGCCGGCGCGCGGCGCGTCCTGCGCTAGCCGGCGACGCTCCGCACGAAGCTCGTCGTCGTCACGCCGGCTGAGGAGCGAGCGGTCCGGCATCGGACCCCAAGTCCCCCGCGATGATCGGGGCGGGCTTGAACCCCTTCACCGTCAGGTAGATGCCGAGGAAGAGCTCCCAGATGATCTCGGGGATCGTGAAGACGAACTGCGCGGTCGAGCCGAGGCCGATGACGCCGAACAGGACGAGGAGGCCCGAGAAGCACACGAGCGGCCCCCCAACGAGCCCGAAGAAGGTCGTCCGTCGCGGAACGAGGCCGGAGCTGTACATCAGGTAGCCGAGGATCAGCCCGTTCCCGACCCCGACGATGAAGCCGGGCCCGAACAGGAACGTCCAGTCCTTGACAGCGACGAGCGCCTGGCCGACGAGGCCGAGCGTCGCCGCGTCGGCGCCGGAGGCGTCCTGCCGCAGGGTCACGACGGCCAGAACGCTGAGGATCCCCACGGCGATGAAGACGCACTCGACGATCCGCGCGGCCACGTAGCCGAGCGCGAGGATCTCGTTCTGCCGCTTGAGGATCGGGAACAGCACGAGCGCGGTGGCGACGTTCGCGAGGATCAGGATCAGCTCCAGCGTCGCGCCGAGGAAGATCTGGTTGTCGGCGCCGGCGCCGTTGATGTACGTGCTGAAGCCGTTGTCCTTCAGGATCGGGTCGTAGAGGAGCAGCGCCGGGATCGCGGTCACGAAGGTGACGAGGAGCAGCACGCCCGTCGTTCGAGCGATCTTCTGGGGATCCACCTGGTACCTGCTCGTGTTCGAACCGCCCCAAGCCTCGCCGCGACCCTAGCGGACGCGGGTCGACGTGAACAGACGACGTGAGAGGATCAGCCGCCGTGGAGTGGGTGGAGTTCACGACGCACGGCGACGGGCTGCTGATCGCGGGTCGCCGCCGCGGCAGCGGGCCGCCGGTGCTGCTGCTCCACGGAGGGCCGGGGCTCGGCTTCGACTACCTGCGCGACCTCGCCGACGAGCTCGCCGGGGAGAACGACGTCGCCTGGTACCAGCAGCGGGGGCAGGAGCCGTCGGCGGTGGAAGGGCCCTACACGGTGGCGGCGGACGTCGGAGATGCAAGGCGCGTTCTCGACACGCTCGGCTGGGAGAAGGCGTACGTCGTCGGCCACTCGTGGGGCGGGCACCTCGCCCTCCACGTCGCGGAGGCGATGCCGGAGCGACTCCTCGGCGTGCTGGCGGTCGACCCGCTCGGGGCAGTCGGCGACGGACGCTGGCCCGAGTT
>DATIFC010000198.1:0-4424 GCA_035455445.1 Gaiellaceae bacterium
CAGCTCGTCACGGTGGTCGGGCCGCCCGGGATCGGGAAGACGCGGCTCGTCTCGGAGCTGCGTCGCTCGTCGGTCGTGGAGCCGGAGGCCGAGTGGCTGCGCGGTCGCGTTCCGCCCTACGGCGACGGGACCGCGCTCGGCGCGCTCGCGCAGGTCGTGAAGCGCTTCGCCGGGATCCTCGAGACCGACGGCGCCGCGCAGACCGCAGAGAAGCTCACGGCGGCCGTGCGGCGACTCCCGGCGGCCGGGCTCGAGGCCGCCTCGTCGCACCTGCGTGCGCTCGTCGGCCTCCCCGGCGCCGCGGTGATCTCACCCGACCGGAGCGTCGAGAGCTTCGCCGCCTGGCGCGCGCTGTTCGAGGCGATCGCAGCGACGAGGCCGCTCGTGCTCGTGTTCGAGGACCTGCAGTGGGCGGACGACGCCCTGCTCGAGTTCGTGGACTACCTCGTCGACTGGGCGTCCGGGCATCCGATCCTCGTCGTGTGCACGGCGCGCCCCGAGCTGCTGCGCCGGCGGCCGGCCTGGGGCGGCGGCACACCGAACGCGGTCACGCTCACGCTCCCGCCGCTTTCCAACGCAGAGACGGCCGAGCTGCTCGCGGCCCTTCTGGACGAGGACGCCGCTCACGTCGGCGTCGAGCTGCGCGATCAGACCGCGGGCAACCCGCTGTACGCGGAGCAGTTCGCGCGCATGATCCACGAGTACGGCGCCGGGGAGCTCGCCCCGCCGCGGACGGTCCAGGCGGTCATCGGCGCGCGGATCGACATCCTCGCTCCCGTCGAGAAGCAGCTGCTCGAGGACGCCTCCGTCGTCGGAAACGCGTTCTGGCCGGGAGCGCTCGCCGCCGTCGGCGGCGTCACGCGCGAGGACGCCGAGCTCGTCCTGCACCGGCTCGAGCAAAACGACCTCGTGCTGCGCCGCGGCTCCAGCCTGGCGGGGGAGCGGGAGTACGCATTTCGCCACGGCCTCGTGAGAGAGGTCGCCTATGCGCGCGTCCCGCGGGCCTACCGCGTCGAGAAGCACCGCCGGGCCGCCGAGTGGCTCGCGGGCATCGGGTGCGGTTGCGACCAGGCCGAGACGCTCGCCCACCACTACGTCTGCGCCCTCGAGGCCGCCCGGGCCGCCGCTGCGCCCACCGGCGATCTCGAGCGCGGAGCACGCTCGGCGCTCAGAGCCGCGGGAGAGCATGCCCTCGGCCTCGGCGCCTTCGCGGCAGGCGAGCGCCGGCTGGCCGCCGCTCTGGAGCTGTGGCCGCACGACGACCCGGAGCGGTTCCGCCTTCTCCTCCGCCTGGGCTGTGCCCGCGTGGTCACGAGCACCGAGGGCGAGGCCGAGCTGCTCGAGGCGCGCGACGGGCTGGCCGCCGCCGGCGACGGCGAGGGCGCCGCCGAGGCGGCGACGGTGCTGAGCGAGCTGCGCTGGCGCCGCGGCGACCGCGCCGAGGCGTGGCGCCTCCTCGAGTACGCGCTGGCGCTCGTCCGTGACGCGCCGGACTCTCCTGCCAAGGCGTTCGTCCTGGGGCGGCTCTCCCGCCAGCTGATGCTGTCCGCCGCCTACGAGGAGTCCATCTCGGCGGGGCGCCAGGCACTCGCCCTCGCCGAGCGGCTCGGGCTCGACGAGCTGCGCGCGAACACGCTCAACAGCATCGGCTCCTCGCGGGCTCGCTCGGGCGACCCCGGCGGGATGCGCGACGTCGAGCAGGCGATCGCGATCGGCGTCGAGGCCAACTCGCCGGTGGCCGAGGTCGCGTACAACAACCTGGCCTCCCTCTCCGACGAGGCCGGGGACCTCCGCCGCGCGGACGAGCTGCTGCGGGAGGCTCGCGCGCTCGCCGAGCGCTTCGGCGACCGCGGCCACCTCGAGTGGTCCGACCGCGAGCTGGCCACGAGGTGCTACGCGAGCGGCGACTGGGACCGGCTGGTCGAGTTCGCCGAGCGCGGGCCGGCGGAGACGGACGGCGCGCCGCACTACCTCGACGCGCTCGTGCGCTGCAGCCACGCCCTCGTGCTCCAGTCGCGCGGGGAGACGGCGGCCGCGCTCCGCCAGGCCTCGCGCGGCGAGAAGGAGGCGCGCCGCATCGCCGAGCCGCAGCTCCTGCTGGCGTGCCTCGCCGACCGCGCCTTCGTCGACCTCCTCGCCGGGCGCACGGAGGAGGCGTCGGCCTACGCGGACGAGGTGCTCGAGACGGCCGGCCGGACCGGCTACCTGCCGTCGGCCGCGAGCTTCGAGCTCGCCGCGGCGCTCGTCGAGCTCGGCCGGGAGGACGAGCTGGTCGAGCTCCTCGACGCCCTGCGCCAGCACAACCGCTGGTTCGACGCCGCGAGGGCCTACGCCGGCGGCGACCCCGCGAACGCGGCCGACCTCTACGCGGAGATCGGCTCGTCGCCCGCCGAGGCGTGGGCGCGGCTGCGCGCCGCCGAGGCGCTCGAGGACCGCGACGACGCGGAGGCCCAGCGCCGGCGCGCGCTGGCCTTCTACCGCTCCGTCGGGGCGACGATCGGCGCACCGACGGACACGAAGGACCTGTTACGGAGCTGAGACACGGCAGGCGTAGAGTCGGGCCGTGAAGGGAGCAACCCTCAGCGCCGCTCGCGCGTCGGCGGCGATCCTGCTCGGCGGGATTTGCCTCGCGGGCGTCGGGGCCGCGGCCGTGACGTCGACGCCGCCAATCGTGTTCAGCGCGGACCGCGCGCCGTCCCTGAGCGGGGAGGTGTACCGGCTCGACATGGACGGGCGCCTGGTCGACCTCAGCAACAGCCCGTTCGCGGACACGGCGGCGGTCGTCTCCCCCGACGGCGGGAGCGTCGCGCTCCGAAGCTACCGCGGCGACGGCGGCATCTACCTCGCCGCGATCGACGGCTCGGGCTTGCTGCGGCTGGAGACGCCGCCGGTCGGCGCCAACTACGACACCCCTCCGGTGGAGCTCGCGTGGGCGCCGGACAGCAGCCGCCTCGCGATGACCTCCGGCGACGGCGCAGCGGCGAGGTTGACGGTCGTCGGCCCCGGCCGCGCGCCCCTCCTGCTCGCGCGCAAGCTCGTGTTCCAGCCGGCGTGGTCGCCGGACGGGCGCCTCGTGACCGGATTCGTCGGCCGAGGCATCAGCGCCTACCGCGCGACGGGCGGCCTCGCCTGGCGCGCGCCGACGTCGGACTTCGTCCACGTCCCCTGGTCGAAGCGCGGGCTGTTCCTGACGATCCTGCACGGCCGGATCCGCGTCCTCGACGAGCGCGGGCGCCTCCGCCTCTCGTTCCCCGGTCGCAACGCGGCCTGGTCGCACGACGGCACCCGCGTCGCGAGCGTCACCCGCGACCGCGTCGAGGTGAGATCGAGCACGGGGCGCGTCCTCCTGCGCAAGCGGCTGAAGGGGCTCGCACACCGGCGCACGGGGATGGTCTGGGCAGACTCGCGGCGGGTCGTCGTCGTCATCAACAGGCCGATCGCCGTCGACATCCGCACCGGTCGCGTGACCCGCGTCTCGAACCGCTACTTCGGGACGCACTCGCCCGACGGCCGCTTCGTGCTCGAGACGAGGAAGCGCGGCTCGGAGTTCGAGGTCCGCGTCGTCCGGATAGCCGATTCGAGCGCGCGGACCTACGGGCTCGTGCGAGGCTGCCTCGACGACGGCGTGTTTTCGGCGGCACTGCAGTCGCTGCAGTTCGTCCCGGGCCGCAAGTCCCTGGTGTTCGAAAGCAACTGTCCGGAGCCGTCGACGGACCTCTACGCGGTCTCGGCCGACGGAGCGGCGCTCACGAAGCTCACGGGCGGCAGCAAGCAGTACCTCACGCCGAGCTGGTCCCCTGACCGCACCCACCTCACCGCCGCGCGCTACGACAACAGGGACCTGTCCTGCAAGGGGTGCCCGGGCTCACTCTGGATCGCCGACGCGGACGGCTCCAACGCGCGAGTGCTCATCCCGGTTGGCGAGCCGACCTTCGACTCGCGCTTCTCGCCGAGCTGGTCACCGGACGGATCGCGAATCTTGTTCGCGAGGGCAGGCGCGACGTTCAGTTCCGGCTTGTTCGTCGTTCCGGCCGCCGGAGGGGCGGCGACGAATCTGCACATCTCCGGCCACTCCCCGACCTGGGGGCCGACGCGGATCGCCTGGATCGATGTCGACACGAGACCGACCTCGCTCTGGACCGCGAAGCCGGACGGAAGCGGCCGGCAGCAGATCGCCGCAGGGGAAGTCGCGTCTCCTGCCTGGGCAGCCGACGGACGGCTCGCCTACCTCGACGGCCGCGCGACCGTTGCCGTCGTCTCGGGCGGCTCGACGCAGAAGGTGCAGCTGCCGTTCGCGCAGGTGACCTCCGTCGCGTGGTCTCCGGACGGCACTCGCTTCGTCGTCTCCGCGCGGGCCGTGGGAACGGTCGCACCGGACATCTACACGCTCCGGACCGACGGCACCGGCCTCAGGCGTCTGACGA
>DATIFC010000199.1:0-4028 GCA_035455445.1 Gaiellaceae bacterium
GACGGGCGTGCCGCTGTCGGAGCGCTGCGGATAGCCGTCGCCCGCGAGGACGACAGTCACCGCCGCGTCGTCGCTCACGGACGGCACGGCCCGGAGCTCGCCGGTCGCGGCGCCCCACAGGAGGGGCAGCAGATCGCCGTCCAGCCGAGGCAGCACCGACTGCGTCTCGGGGTCGCCGAAGCGGCAGTTGAACTCGAGCACGCGGGGCCCGTCGACGGTGAGCATCAGTCCCGCGTACAGGAGGCCCGCGAACGGCGCGCCACGGCGGGCGAGCTCCTCGAGCACGGGCCGGTGGACGCTTTCGAGCAGCTCTTCGACCTCCGGCTCACCGAGGCCCGGCACCGGCGAGTACGACCCCATCCCGCCCGTGTTCGGGCCGGTATCGCGCTCGCCGATCCGCTTGAAGTCCTGGGCCGGCGCGAGCGCGACCGCCCGCGAGCCGTCGGTGAGCGCGAAGACCGACACCTCCTCTCCCTCGAGCAGCTCCTCCACCAGCACGTCCCCGCCCAGCCCGGCGGCGGTCGCGAGCCCGGCGTCGAGCTCCTCCTGCGAATGGCAGACGAAGACGCCCTTTCCGGCGGCGAGGCCGTCGGCCTTGACCACGCACGGCGGCTTCGCCACCGCGAGCCGCCGGGCCGTGTGGACGCCTGCCGCCTCGAGCACGTCCTTGGCGAACGTCTTCGAGCCCTCGATCCGCGCAGCTGCGCGCGTCGGGCCGAACGCCGCGACGCCCGCGTGCCGGAGCGTGTCCGACAGGCCGGCGACGAGTGGCGCCTCGGGCCCGACGACTACGAGGTCGATCCCGAGTTCGCGGCAGAGCGAGAGCAGGCCCTCGCCGTCCTCGGCGCGAACCGGGTGGCAGGTGCCGAGCGCGGCGATGCCCGGGTTTCCGGGCGCTGCGTGGAGCTCGGCGAGAGAGGGGCTCTGCGCGAGCTTCCACGCCAGCGCGTGCTCGCGACCCCCCGACCCCACGATCAGCACCTTCACGGCGGCGAGTGTACTGCCGCCACCGGCGTTTGACGGAAGCGCCGTGCGGCACCTGACCGCCGTGCGCGATCAAGGTGTCGAAAGGCACGAGGGCAGAAGGACGGGAGGGCCTCGAGCGCTGCTGACGCCCCGGCCGAGCCGCTGCGAGCTCGACGCCCCGGTCGAGCGGATGCTCGTCGCGCACGTCTACCCCGGTCGACGAGGAGCACGAGCTCGAGGCGTCGAGGGCGAGATCGTGAAGGAGGTCCTCGAGGCGCGCCGCGTCGCGAGGCTCGTCGGTGACGGCGAGCGCGTCGACCCGGGGGACGTGGGCGCGGCCGAGGCCGGTACCGCGCCGTCCACGACTCCTGAGCGAGCGCGACGTCGGCCGGGCGGCGCCTGCGGCGTCGCGCTTACGGCTGCCTCCCCGGTAGAAGGTTCGCCCAGCCTCCTCCCCAAGGCGATCGTAGTAGGCGCGGGCGCACGTGTCCGTCACGGAAGGGTCGCGGATGTGTATCAATCGCCGGGTACGCTCCCGCGCATGAGCGCCGAGAACGACGCGCTCGAGGCGCCGCCGTACTCGGCCGCGCGGGTCGAGGTGTTGCGGCTTCCCGAGGGCAGCAGCGAGCCCGACCGGGTGGCCGTCGAGGAGCCGCTCGAGATCCGGATCGGCGGTCGGCCCGTCGCGGTGACGATGCGCACGCCGGGCCACGACGAGGAGCTCGCGGTCGGGTTCTGTCTCTCCGAGGGCCTCGAGCCCGTCGCCGCCGCACCGCCCGCGGACCTCGCGGCCAACACCATCGAGGTCGAGGCTCCCGCCTTCGACCCCGACCGGCTTCAACGGAGCTTCTACACGAGCTCCTCGTGCGGCGTCTGCGGCAAGGGCGCGCTCGAGGCGGTGGCGGTCGACGCGGGGAGGGTCGAGAGCCGCCTCGCGGTCGCCGCCGAGCTGCTCGCCGCGCTGCCCGACCGGCTCGGCGCCGCCCAGCCTGCCTTCGCCGCCACCGGCGGCCTGCACGCGACCGGCCTCTTCGACCCGGTGGGCGAGCTGCTCTGCCTGCGCGAGGACGTCGGGCGCCACAACGCGATGGACAAGGTCGTCGGCTGGGCCTTCCGCGAGGGGCGCCTGCCACTCGCGGAGGCCGTCCTCTGCGTCAGCGGGCGGCTCTCGTTCGAGCTCGTCCAGAAGGCCGCGGTCGCCGGCTGCCCGATCCTCGTCGCCGTCGGCGCTCCCTCGAGCCTCGCGGTCGAGCTGGCCGCGGACCGCGGCGTGACGCTCTGCGGCTTCGCGCGCGGCGGCGGCCGGCTGAACGTCTACAGCGAGCCGTGGCGCGTGCTCGCCTGACGGGCGTCCTGCTCGTCGGCGGCGCGAGCACCCGCTTCGGTGCGCCGAAAGCGCTTGCGCGGGTCGGCGACGAGACGCTGGCCGAGCGCGCCTGGCGGATCCTCGGCGAGGCGTGCGACGAGCGGGTCGCCGTCGGCAAGCGGCGCGACGGGCTCGAGCTCCCCTTCGAGCTCGTGGACGACGGTACCGACACTCGCGCCGCGCTCGCCGGGATCGTGGCCGGGCTCCGCGCCGCCTCCGACTCCGAGGTCGCGCTTGTGCTCCCGGTCGACATGCCGCTGGTCACGCCCTCGGTGCTCCGGCAGCTCGGCGACGCCTGCGCCGACGCCGCGGTCACCCAGGCGGGGCCGCTCCCCGCGGCATTCGCGCACAGCGCGCTGCCGGCGCTGGAACGGCGCCTCGACCAGGGCCGCCTCACCCTGCGCGAGGCGCTCCGCGAGCTCGACACGAGGCGAGTCGAGGTTGACGGGGCTCTGCTCGTCAACGTGAATACGCCGGATGACCTTCGCCGTCTCGGGTGATGCCTACGACAGCTTCATGGGCCGCTACTCGCGCCTGCTGGCGCCCGCGTTCGCCGACTTCGGCGGGGTCGGCCAGGGGCAGCGTGCGCTCGACGTCGGCTGCGGGTCCGGCGTCCTGACCGAGGAGCTCGCGCGCCGCGTCGGCCCCGAGCAGGTCGCCGCCGTCGATCCGTCTCCGCTCCTCCGGGCCGCTGCGGAGCGGGTTCCCGGCGCCGAGCTGAAGGAGGGGAGCGCGGAAGAGCTGCCCTGGCCCGACGACTCCTTCGACGCCGCGCTGGCCCAGCTCGTCATCCACTTCATGGACGACCCGGCGGCCGGGGCCGCGGAGATGGCGCGCGTGACCAGGCCCGGTGGAACGGTCGCCGCGTGCTCGTGGGACTTCGCCGGCGGCATGGAGATGCTCCGCGTCTACTGGCAGGCCGCGCGCGACCTCGACCCCGGGATCTCGGGCGAGAGCCGCTCCTTCGGCAACCTCGAGGAGCTCGACTCGCTCTGGCGCGAGCGCGGTCTCGAGGAGGTCGAGGCCGGAGCGATCGAGGTCGAGACCCACTACGAGGACTTCGACGAGCTCTGGCGCTCGTTCATGCTCGGGGTCGGCCCGGCGGGCCAGTACGTCACCTCGCTGCCGTCCCACCGGCAAGCGATCCTGCGAGACGAGTACCACCGCCGTCTCGGCGAGCCCACGGGCGGCTTCAGGCTCGGCGCGCGGGCCTGGGCCGTGCGCGGCCGCGTACCTGCGTAGGAAGGTTTGGCGGAACTCCGCTCGGCACAGCCGGCGTTACGTCACGCCCTCCTTCTAGGGGCGGGCGAGCGCCTCGAGCGAGCCCGGCGACAGCACCCGCTCGCGCTCCGCGCCGGTGCCGATCAGCGAGACCGGCACCTCGAGCTCGCGCTCGACGAACTCGACGTAGCGCCGCGCGTTCGCGGGCAGCGCGGCGAGCTCGGTCACCTCGTCGAGGGGCTCCTCCCAGCCGGGGAGCGTCTCGTAGACGGGCCGGCAGTGGTGGAAGTCGCTCTGGTGCGCGGGGAAGTCGGGGGTCTCCGTGCCGTCGCGCAGGCGGTAGCGCACGCAGACCGGGAGCTCGGCGAAGGCCGACAGCACGTCGAGCTTCGTCAGCGCCAGCGAGGTGATCCCGTTCAGGCGCACCGCGTAGCGCAGCGCGACGAGGTCGAGCCAGCCGCAGCGGCGCTGCCTT
>DATIFC010000200.1:0-24043 GCA_035455445.1 Gaiellaceae bacterium
CGCTCAGCCGCGCGTGGACGGTGCCGAGCCGCCGGTGCCGGGCCGCGCCGACGCTCTTGAAGATCGCGCCGTGCAGGATGTCGGTGCCGATCGCGACGGTGGGGTTGAAGCCGAACACGATCACGAGCAGCGGCGTCATCAAGGAGCCGCCGCCCATGCCGGTCAGCCCCACGAGGGCGCCGATCAGCAGGCCGCTTAAGACGAGCTGCCAGCTCATCGCCCCGCGACCACCAGGACGAGGGTCGCGACGCCGAGCAGGATCCCGCAGGCGGCGAAGACGAGCGCGACCCGGTCGCCCAGCGGCGTGTACTCACCCCGGGCGAGCGCCGCCTCGACCTGCTTCTGGCGCACGTAGCCGAAGCAGACGAAGCCGAGCCCGACCACGGCGAAGGCGACGCCGAGCGCCTCGAAGGGCCACGCCGCCCCGCCCGATAGCTCGGGGGCGATCCGCCCGGCGCCGAAGCTGACCGCGAAGGCCGTCAGGCCGGTGCGCCACCAGGCCAGGTACGTGCGCTCGGAGGCGAGGCGCGTGCGGCGGGTGGCGTCCCGGACCTCCTCCACGACGGTCAGCTTCGATACGCCTGGATCAGGACCTCGGCGACCTCGGGCCGCGAGAACTCGGCGGGCGGCAGCTCACCGTCGGCGAGCAGCTCGCGCACCTTCGTGCCCGACAGGAAGACGTGGTCGTCGCCTCCGTGCGGGCAGGTCTTCGGCGTCGCCATCTGGCCGCAGGCGCGGCAGAAGAAGGCGTGCTCGAAGAACATCGGCTCGATCTCGAGCTCGTGCGGCTCGAACTCGTCGAAGATCAGCTGCGCGTCGTAGGTGCCGTAGTAGTCGCCGACCCCGGCGTGGTCGCGGCCGACGATGAAGTGCGAGCAGCCGTAGTTCTTGCGGCAGATCGCGTGCCAGATCGCCTCGCGCGGCCCCGCGTAGCGCATCGCCGCCGGGAAGGCGGAGACGAGCACGCGGTCGGCCGGGTAGTAGCCCTCGACGAGCACGCGGTAGCACTCGACGCGCGTGGCTGCCGGCACGTCGTCCGACTTGGTCTCGCCCACGAGCGGGTGGATCAGCAGCCCGTCGACGGTCTCGAGCGCGCCCTTCGTCAGGTATTCGTGCGCCCGGTGGATCGGGTTGCGCGTCTGGAAGCCCACCACCCGCCGCCAGCCACGCTCGGCGAAGGCGGCGCGGGTCTGGGACGGATCGCGCGCGAGCTCCGGGAAGGGCGGCTCCATGCGCTCGAAGACCGTGACGCGGCCCGCGAGGTAGAGTGGCTTCTGCGCGTAGAGGCGCTTCACGCCCGGGTGCGCGTCGTCGGTCGTACGGAAGCAGCGGTCGGCCTCGCGCTCCCTGTCGTACTCGTAGGCGCCCTCGACGTCGAGCACCGCGAGCGGGCGGCCGGAGCCGTCGGTCAGCGCGACCTGGTCGCCGTCGGGCTCGCGGTCGACGGCGAGGCAGACGGGCAGCGCCCACGGCAGCCCGTTCGCTAGGCGCATCTCGTCCACCACGCGCTCGTAGTCGTGCCGCGCCATGAAGCCCTCGAGCGGCGAGAGCGCTCCGCTCGCGAGCATGTCGAGGTCGGACAGCTCGCGCGGGGTCAGCTCGAGCTGCTCGAGCCGCTCGATCCCGTCGGGCCGCGGGCCGGTGCGGTCGACGAGCTTGCCGCCGTGCGGCTCGATCAGATGCGTCTTCTCGGCGACGCTCACGCCGCGACCTCCGCAGGCACGAGCCCGAGCTCCTCGAGCCTGGCGATCACCCGGGCGGCGCTCTCCTCGGGCTCGAGCTCCTCCGTGTCGAGCACGAGCTCGGGACTCGAAGGCTCCTCGTAGGGGTCCGAGACGCCCGTGAACTCCTTGATCTCGCCCTTGAAGGCCTTCTCGTACAGCCCCTTCACGTCCCGCCGGGCGCACTCGTCGACCGACGCCTTCACGTACACCTCGACGAAGGTGCCCACCTCCTCGACCCACTCGCGCGCCCGGCGGCGGGTCGACTCGTAGGGGGAGATCGCGGCCGTGATCACGGCGCCGCCCTGCCGGGTCAGCCGCGAGGCGACCCAGCCGACGCGCTCGATGTGCGTGTCGCGGTCCTCCTTCGAGAACCCGAGCCCCTTCGAGAGGTGGGTTCGCACGGTGTCGCCGTCGAGGTACTCGACGACGAGGCCGCGCCGGTCGAGCTCGGGGCCGACGAGATGGGCGATCGTGGTCTTGCCCGAGCCCGAGAGCCCGGTGAACCAGAGCGTGAAGCCGCCGGGGCGGACGTGCGTCGTCTCCGGGTGCTCCGCGGCGTAGATGTGATCGGTCAACTGACCTTCCTTTCGAGTGGCGTTTCGAGGTGGATGCCGCACTCGAGCTTGTCGGAGCCGGCCCAGCGGCCGGCGCGCTCCTCCTCGTCGGGCCTGATCGGCCGGGTGCACGGGATGCACCCGATCGAGCGGAAGCCGACGTCGTGCAGCGGGTTGTAGGGAATCTCGTTGACGGTGATGTAGGCCCAGACGCGCTGCTCGTCCCAGTCGGCGAGCGGGTGCAGCTTCCAGACCTCGTAGCGGTCCGACCACTCGACCTTCGGCGTCGCCGACCGGCTCGGCGACTGGTCGCGCCGGATGCCGGAGATCCACGCGTCGTAGGGCTCGAGGGCCTTGAGCAGCGGCTCGACCTTGCGGATCTGGCAGCAGCGGTCGGGGTCGGCCTCCCAGAGGTTCGGCCCCTCCTGCCGGTGCTGCTCGGCGACGGTGATCACGTGAGGCGGCTCGGCGAGGCGGATGCCGTAGCGCTCGATCAGGCGGTCACGCGTCTCGTAGCTCTCGCGGAAGAAGAGCTGCGTGTCGAGCTCGATCACCGGGATGTCGAGCCCGAGCGTCGAGACCATGTGCACGAGCACCGAGGACTGCTTCTGCCACGAGCAAGTCAGGCAGAGCCGGTCGCCGAACTCGGAGTAGGCCCAGCGGAGGACGTCCTCCGCCGGCATCGACTCGACGTCAGGGAGCTGCAGGCTCGGCGTCGCCAAGCAGCACCTCCCTGAGCGTGTCGCCGCGCAGGCCGAGCCGCAGCGTCTCGAGCGGGATCACTTCCTCCGGCGGGATGTTGCCGAGGTTCACGTTCGGGCCGAACTGCTTCACGAACCAGGCCTGGCTGGACTTGGTCGGGGCCTCGAAGATCAGCTCCCCTGGCTCGATCTCGTGGACGATCTCGTCGACGAGCCCGGTGCGCATCTCGCCCGTCGGGCGGTAGATGCCCGCGGTGCCGCCCTCGCGGCCCTCGGTGATCACCTTCCAGGCCCCGGCCTCGAGCTCCTCCTTGATCCACTCGACCCACTGGTAGGGGGCGAAGACGACCTCGGCGTCCTTCGAGCCGACCTCGGAGAGGACGGTGAAGTCGCGCGCGAACTCTGCGATCAGCTCCAGCTTGCGCTCGCGCGGGATATCGATCGTGCCGTCCGAGATCTCGACGTGCGAGAAGCGCTGCTCCTGGAGCCACGCCTTGAACTCGTCCAGCTTGCCGCGCCCGTAGACGGCCTCGAAGAGCGTGCCGCCGCACACGACCGGCGTCTCGAAGCTGCGGTAGAGGGCGATCTTCTTCTCGAGGTTGTTCGTGACGTACGACGTGCCCCAGCCGAGCTTGACGATGTCGACGTACTGCCCGGCGGTGTCGAACAGGCCCTCGATCTCGCGCAGGTTGAGGCCCTTGTCGATGACGTGCGTGAGCCCCTCGGTGCGGGGCTTGCCGGGGCGGGCGGGCAGGTCGAGGAAGCCGTCCTCAAAGGCGGGCATAGAGCTCCTCCAGCTTCTTGTGGGCTGCGGCCTGGACGTCGTGGTAGAGCGAGTTGCCGTGGGCGTCGATCCCGACGGTGAGCGGGCCGAAGTCCTTCACGCGGAAGCGCCACAGGCACTCGGGCATCAGCTCCTCCCAGGCGACCTCCTCGATCTCCTCGATCTGGGTCGTCTCGAGGGCGGCGGCGCCGCCGACGATCGCGAAGTAGACCATCTTCAGGCGCTGCATCGGCTCGATCGCCTCGTCCGGGAATCCGCCCTTGCCGCAGATCGCGCGCACGCCGTACTGCGCGCCGAGCGGCTCGGTGAAGCGCACCATGCGCGCGCTCGTGGTCGTGCCGATGCAGACCGGGTCGTAGCCGCCGTCGTCGCGCTTGCGCACGTTCGGCGCGGTGTGCAGCAGGAAGGCGCCGCGCAGGTCCATCGGCGGCTCGACGCCCTGGTCGAAGATCCGGATCTGCGTGCGGTCGCGGATGCCGATGATGTGGCCCTGGACGACGACCTCGTCGCCCGCGCGCAGCTTCAGGATCTCGGCCTCGTCCGTGACGGGAAAGGTCACCTCGTGCCTAGCCATGCACGCCTCCACCTTCAAGTAACAGACTGTTACTTGGCACTCATGCCTCCCGGTCGTAGTCGATCGAGCCGTCGGCGCCGACGTGCGCGCTCGCACGGCGGGCGGCCCAGCACTGGTAGTTGACGGCCACGGGGTTCAGGGTCATGTGCGTGTCCGCATGCTCGACGTGGCAGTTGAGCACGGTGACGTCGCCGCCGAGCCCCATCGGGCCGATCCCGGTCTCGTTCAGGAGCTCGAACAGCTCCTCCTCCAGCTCGGCCACGTGCGGGTCGGGGTTGCGCGTGCCGATCGGACGGGCGATCGCCTCCTTGGCGAGGTACATCGCGTAGTCGGCCGAGCCGCCGATCCCGACGCCGACGATCCCGGGCGGGCACGGCTTGCCGCCGGCGTCGACGATCGACGAGAGCACGAACTCCTTGATCCCCCTCACGCCGTCGGCGGGGACGCACATCTTCAGGAAGCTCATGTTCTCGGAGCCCGATCCCTTGGGCACGCATTTGACGTCGAGCCCGTCCCAGTCCTCGACGAACTCCCAGTGCACGATCGGCAGCCGGTAGCCCGTGTTCGGGCCGGTGTTCTCTCGCGTGAGCGTGTGCACCGCGTTCGAGCGCAGCGGGTGCTCCAGCGTCGCGCGCTCGGTGCCGGCCTTCAGCGCCTCGTAGATCCGCGCCGGGTGGAGCGGGAAGTGCTCGCCGACTCGGCAGGTGTAGACCGCGATCCCCGTGTCCTGGCAGACGAGGTTCTGCTGGTCGTCGGCGACCTCGACGTTGCGGACGATCGTGTCGAGGACGCGCCGGCCGGGGATCGAGGTCTCGCGCTGCTGCGCGTCGAGGAGCGCGTCGCGGAGGTCCTGCGGGATGTCTTTCAGCGCCCAGACGTAGAGGTGCGCGGCAGCGTCCTCGACAGTCCGGCGCAGGTCGGTCGCGACGGCGCTCATGCCGCCCTCCCCGCGGCCGCCGTGCCGGCGCGCCGACCGAAGACCGTGCACTCGAGCAGGCTGTTGCCCATCATCCGGTTGCGCCCGTGGGTGCCGCCCGCGATCTCGCCGCAGGCGAAGAGGCCGGGCAGCGTCGTCTCGCCGTCCTCGTCGATCACGAGGCCTCCGTTCTGGTAGTGCAGGACCGGGTAGGTGAGAACCGCCTCGCGCAGGGGGTCGATCCCGGCCGAGCGGTAACGCCGGAGCATGTACGGCAGCGAGATCTCCGCGTCGGCCTCGGGGATGCGCGTCGTGTCGAGCAGCACCGCCGGGCGGCCGTCCGGGGTCTCGACGCCGCGGCCGGCCTCCACCTCTTCGAAGATCGCCTGCGAGACCGCGTCGCGGGGCCCGAGCGGGTCGGTGAACTCCTCGCCCTCGCTGTTCAGCAGCGTCGCGCCGTACGCGCGCGTGGTCTCGGGGATCGAGTAGCCGTGCATCGTCGGCGGCCACGCGCCGCCGTTCGGGTGGTACTGCAGCGCGTCGAGGTCGCGGGTCTCGGCACCGAGCTCGAGCGCGAGCCGCGTCACCTCGCCGGTCGCGCCCGGGTGGTTCGTCGAGAGCTCGCCGCGCTCCTCGGCCTCGCGGTAGCAGCGACCCCCCGCGGCCAGCACCACCGCGCCGGCGTCGATCACGAGCTCCTCGCCGCTCTTGCGGCGGCAGGTCGCGACCCAGCCGCTCGCGCCGGGCTCCAGCGCGACGAGCGGCGCGTTCGGGAACGCCTGGCCGCTCGAGGCCGTGTACGCGTCGCGGAGCGCGGACGTGATCGCGTGGCCCGTGCGATCGCCGACCTGCAGCAGCCTGCGCCGGCTCGCGCCGCCGCAGCGCGCCAGCCGGTAGCCGCCGTTCTCGCGCGTGAACTCGACGCCCTGCTCCTCGAGCCAGCCGATTGCGGCAGGAGCCTCGCCGGTGAGCACCTCGACGAGCCGGCGGTCGGCCGTCTCGTGCGAGCTCTGCCAGACGTCCTCCGCGTGCTGCTCGGGCGAGTCGTCCTCGCCGAAGGCGGCCTGGATCCCGCCCTGCGCCTTCGCGGAGTTGCTGGACTGGAGCGAGCCCTTGGCCACGAGGGCGACCCGGGCGCCCGCCCGCTCGGCGGACAGCGCCGCGGCGAGGCCGGAAGCCCCGCTCCCAACCACGAGCACGTCGAAGGACAGCCGCTCGGCCACGGCGGCATCGTACCCTAATTCGAGGCATTAGAACCACTTATCGCAAGGCTGAGGGCTATGCTCGCCGACCGATGCGATGGCTGGCGAAGGCGGCGCTGCAGCGGGGGCTCGGCATGCTCCCGCAGGGCGAGCGCCTGAACTACGTCTTCCAGCGGCGCGTCCTGCGCTCCCTCCCGGCCGACGACGCGGCCCTGCGGCGCAAGTTCTCCCGCGCCCTGCAGCATCTCGGCGTCTACCGGGAGCACGGGCCGGACGTGCCGCCCGGGGAGGCGACGTTCTACGAGTTCGGGGCCGGCTGGGACCTGGCGATCCCGCTCGCGTACGCGCTCCTCGGAGTCGGGCGGCAGGTGCTCGTCGACATCCGCCCGAGCGCGCGGCTGGAGCTCGTGAACGACTCGCTCGCGTCCTTCGAGCGGCTGCGGCCGGAGCTCGAGGCCGAGGCGGGCTCGGAGCTGCGGCCGCCCGGCGGGCCCCTGGGCTCGCTCGGCGAGCTCGAGGCGCGCTTCGGCATCCGCTACCTCGCGCCCTGCGACGCCCGGGGCACGGAGCTCCCCGAGGGCTCGGTCGAGTTCGCCTCCAGCACCGACACGTGCGAGCACATCCCCTACGAGGACCTCGCGGCGATCTTCCGCGAGACGCGGCGGCTGCTGCGGCCGGGAGGCGCGTTCAGCTGCCGCATCGACCTGCAGGACCACTATGCGTACTTCGACCGGAGCCTCTCGCGCTACCACTTCCTCCGCTTCTCCGACCGCGCGTGGAGCCTCGTCAACTCGCCGCTCCACTTCCAGAACCGGCTGCGCGCGCCGGACTACCTGCTGCTCGTGGACGAGGCCGGGCTCGATCTCGTCGTCGAGCGGCCCTCGGGGCCGAGCGAGGAGGGCATCGCCGAGCTGCGCTCGCTGCCACTCGCGCCGCGGTTCCGCGGCTACACGCTGGACGAGCTGGGCGTGACGGTGCTGTCGTTCGTCGCCCGCCGCCCGGCTTGAGTCCGCGCCGGCCGCTGCCGATGTCGAGGAGATGGCTCGCGGCCTCTCGCTCGTGTCGCTGCTCGTCGCCCTGCTCGTGGGCGGCTGGCTGCTGACCGCCCAGCACTCGGGCCCGAGCCGCGCGACGGCGGCGCGGGCGGTCGGCGAGGCGCAGCAGGCGGCGGACGGAGTCGCCTTCCAGCAGGCGCAGGCTCAGCTCGAGCAGTTCCACGCGCTGAACGGCACCTACGCCGGTGCGTCGCTGGCGGGGTTCGGTGTCAGGCTCGTGCGCGCGGATGCGGGCTCCTACTGCATCCAGACCTCGACCGCGCACCTCGCCGGACCGGGTGGAGCCGCCGCGGCCGGCCCCTGCTAGGGGGCTCCCCGAACCACCGCCGCGGGATCCTCGTGCACCGGTCCGCCAAACCCTCCGTCACCAGATCGAGCGCAGGAGCTCCTCGATCTCGGCCGGGCTCGCCGGCCGGGGGTTCGCCTTCGCCCCCGCGCGCCGGGCGGCGGCCGCGCCGACCTCCTCCAGGTCGTCCTCGGGAACCCCGAGCTCGCGCAGGCGCGTGAAGCCGGAGGCGCGGGCAAGCTCCTCGGCTCGCTGAGCCGGGTCGTCCGCACCGAGGGCCTCGCCGAAGCGCGCGATCTCCGCCGCGGCGACGGGCGCGTTGAAGCGAAGCGCCGGCGGCAGGCAGAGAGCGTTCGCCGCGCCGTGCGCGATGCCGTAGCGACCGCCGAGAGCCTGCGCCATCGCGTGACCGAGGCCGAGCCCCGCCGAGCCGAGCGCGGCCCCCGCGTGCTGCGCGCCCTCGAGCAGGCCGCGGCGCGCCTCGAGGTCGTGCCCGTCCTCGAGCACCCGCGGCAGCCACGTGCCGATCAGGCGCGCGCCCTCGACCCCCTCGCGGTCGCCGGCGGCATTGCGGCCTCGCACGTACAGGGCCTCGGCGCAGTGGGCGAGGGCGTTCAGCGCCGTGCCGCCGCTCGCCGCGCGCGGAAGGTCGAGGGTCAGCCGGGGCTCGTAGACGATCGCGGCGAGGTTCGCGCCGGAGCCGCCTCCCCGTATGCGCCGGTGGGGATCGCGTACGCCGAAGAACGTTGTCCACTCGGCACCCGAGTAGGTCGTCGGCACGGAGACGAGCGGCAACCCGGTCTCGGCGGAGACGGCCTTCGCGAGGTCGATCGCGCTTCCGCCGCCGACGGCGAGCAGGCCGTCCGCACCGGCCGCCGCGGCGGCGGCCTCGGCGATTCGGTCGCTCGGCACCTCGCTCCAGCGGCCGGCGGCCGGAAGCGGCAAGTCGGACCAGCGGTCGCTCGCGACGAGAAACGGCCGCACGATGCCGAGCTCGGCGACGAGCGCCTCGAGCTCGTCGAGTCCCCAGCGGACAATCACACTCGCGCCCGGGCGAAGTCGAGGAAGGCCTCGGCGGCCCGTGTGGGCGAGCGTCCGGCCGAGCGGACGAGCGAGATGTCGCGTGCCGGGTCGAGCCCTTTCACGCGGGCGGCCGCGAGCGTCCCCGCCGCGAGGTCGGCCGAGACGGCCGCGCGCGAGATGAAGGTGACGCCGTAGCCCGCGACCACGGCGGCCTTGACGGACTCCTGGAGCCCCAGCTCGAGGCGCGGCTCGAGGTCGCGCAGGCGCAGGCCCGCACCGCGGAGCTCGTCCTCGATCACCTGCCGAACGCCCGCGCCCTCCTGCATCACGATCAGCGGCTCGTCGCGGAGCTGGGCCAGGGTGACCGTGCGGTTGGCGAAGGGATGCGCCGGCGGGACCGCGAGCACGACCTCGTCGCGGAAGAACGGCTCGAAGACCACGCCGCGGTGGCGCCGTGCCGCGCCCACCACGCCGAGCTCGAGCTCGCGCTCGGCGACGCGCTCGACGACCGACTGCGTGTCGGAGATCGAGAGCGAGATCGCGACCCCGGGGTTCGCGCGCTGGAACTCGCAGAGGAGAACCGGGACGACCGTGCTGCCCGGGCCGGTCGAGGCGCCGACGTGCAGCACGCCGCCGAGCTCGCCGCCCTCCGCCGCCTGCAGCTCCTCGACGAGCTGCTCTTCGAGCTGGAGCATCCGCTGGGCGCTGCGGTAGAGCGCGGCGCCGGCCTCGGTGGGCTCGACTCGGCGGCCCGAGCGATCGAGGAGCTTCCGCCCGAGGCGCTTCTCGAGCGAGCGGACCTGGAGGCTGACCGCGGGCTGCGTGACGCCGAGGCGCTCCGCCGCCTGCGAGAAGCTCTTGCGCTCGACGACCTCGCAGAACGCAGCGAGCTGGCGCGTGTCCATAAGCAGAGCTTATCCGTAGAAGTCACACTTTCGACACGAATCCGTCACTGACCCGTGCGGATTTCGCGGATACGATCGCAGCTGGGTGGTGGGTTAGGGGTGCCCCGGCGGCGGCCGGGTGTGGAAGGGGCGCGGCTCGGCATAGCATCTGCTCCGTGGCGGCACCGCAGCCGAGGCCGAGCGACTCCTTCGTCGAGCGCTTCTCCACGCTCGTGCGGGGCTCGCCCAAGCGGCGGGTCGACCTCGAGCTTCGCGCGCTCGACGTCCTCCTCTCGGGCCTCTTCCTGCTCGTGGCCTCGCCGCTGATCGCCCTCATCGCGGTTGCGCTCCTGCTCACGAGCGGCCGCCCGCTGCTCTACCGCGGCGAGCGCGTCGGCCGCGACGGCCGCCTCTTCCAGATGCTCAAGTTCCGCACGCTGCGCCGCGGAGCCGAGGAACGGCTCGGCCCGTACCTCGGCGAGGAGCTCGTGCTCCGCACGCGTGACGAGACCACCCGACTCGGCCGGCGTCTGCGCGCCGCCCAGCTCGACGAGCTGCCGCAGCTCTGGAACGTCCTCCGGGGTGACATGAGCCTCGTCGGGCCGAGGCCGATCCGGCCGCGCTTCTTCGAGCAGCTGGCCGCCGAGCTCCCGGCCTACTGGCAGCGCCTCGTCGTGCGCCCGGGCCTGACCGGGTTCGCGCAGGTCCGCCGCGGCTACGAGACCTCGATGGCCGAGAAGCTCGCCCACGACCTGGAGTGGATCGCCGACCGCTCGGTGCCGCTCTACCTACGCACCCTGATCTCGACCGCGACGCGCGTCGTCGGTCAGACGCTGAAGAGCCTGGTCGAGAGCGACCATTAGTGCCACTTCGGGTGGTGGGCAGCGCCTCGAGGGGCACTAGACTCGTCGCCCATGTGCGGGATCTGCGGGATCGTCTCGGCGAAAGGACCTGCCGACCCCGACCGACTCGCGCGGATGAGCGCAAAGCTCGTCCATCGCGGGCCCGACAGCGACGGCACCTTCCTCGAGGGACCGGTCGGCCTCGCCGCCCGCCGCCTGGCGATCATCGACCTCGAGACCGGCGACCAGCCGATCGCCAACGAGGACGAGACCGTGCACGTCGTTCAGAACGGCGAGCTCTACAACTACCGCGAGCTGCGCGCCGAGCTCGAGCGCGCCGGTCATCGCTTCCGCACTCACGGGGACACCGAGGTGCTCGTCCACCTCTACGAGCAGGAGGGCCCTGCCTTCGCGCGGCGCTTGCGCGGGATGTTCGCGGTAGCCCTCTGGGACGCCAAAGCGCGGCGGCTCGTGCTCGCGCGCGACCGTTTCGGGATCAAGCCGCTCTACTATCGCGCCGGCGCCGAGGGCCTCGAGTTCGCCTCCGAGCTGCGCTCGCTCCCGCGCGGAGAGATCGACCTCGACGCGCTCGAGGCTTTCCTCGCGTTCAACTCGATCCCGGCCCCGCTGACGATCTTCCGCGAGGCACGGAAGCTGCCGCCGGGCCACGTCCTCGTCTGGGAGGGCGGCGAGCCTGCCATCGACCGCTATGCGCGCCCGGCTCCGGTTCCGATCGACGAGCTGCGCGAGGACGACGAGGGCGAGCTGCTGGAGGAGCTGCGGGCGCGCCTGCGCGACTCGGTGCGCGCGCACCTGGTCGCGGACGTGCCCGTCGGCGTCCTCCTCTCCGGCGGGATCGACTCGTCGGCGCTCGCCGCGCTCGCCGCGCAGGAGACGAGCGAGCCGGTGCGCACGTTCTCGATCGGCTTCGAGGAGCGGTCGTTCGACGAGCTGGCCGACGCGCGCCTCGTCGCCGAGCGCTACGGCACCCAGCACCGCGAGCTCGTCCTGCGGCCGGACGCGGCGCTGCTCCTGCCCGCGCTGGCGGACGCCTTCGACGAGCCGTTCGCCGACTCCTCTGCGCTCCCGACCTACCTCGTCTCGCAGCTCGCCGCTCGTGACGTGAAGGTTGCGCTCTCCGGCGAGGGCGGCGACGAGCTCTTCGGCGGCTACTACACGTACGTCGCCGATCTGCTCGCCGAGCGCACGGGCGGGCTGGCGGGGCTGGCCCGGCCGCTGGTCGAGCGCCTCCCCACCTCCACCGCCCGCGCGAGCTTCGACTACAAGGCCAAGCGTTTCACGCGCGGCGCGCACCTGCCGCCGCTCGAGCGCCACCACGCCTGGAAGGAGATCTTCTCGCCGGAGGCGCGCGCGGAGCTGACCGGCCGGCGGCACGGCTTCGACCCGGTCGACCTCTACCGTGAGCGCTTCGCCGAGACCGAGGGCGCGGAGCTGCTCGCGCGCCTCCAGGACGTCGACCTCGGCATCTACCTCGTCGACGACCTGCTGGTGAAGACCGACCGGGCCTCGATGGCGCACTCGCTCGAGGCGCGCGTGCCGTACCTCGACTCCTCGGTCGCGGCCTTCGCGCAGGCCCTGCCGCGGCGGCATCGGGTCAGCGGCCTGCGCAAGAAGGTGCTGCTGCGCAAGGCGGTCGCGCCGCTCGTCCCGCGCGAGATCGTGCGCGGCAAGAAGCGGGGCTTCTCGATCCCGGCGGCGGCCTGGCTGCGCGGCGAGCTGGAGCCGTTCGCCCGCGACACCCTGAGCACGGAGACCCTGCACCGGCAAGGTTTCTTCCGCCCCGAGACCGTCAGGGAGCTGATCGACCGCCACGTCGCCGGCGAGGCGGATTTCTCGCGCCAGCTCTGGGGCCTGCTCGCGTTCACGCTCTGGCACGAGCGCCACGTCGAGCACGAGCCGCACGCCGTGCGGGAGCCGCGCCTGGAGGCGATCGCCGGCTGAGCGAGGGGCCGCCACTCGAGCTCGGCTGGCCACGAACGAAGCTGCGGCGGCAGCTCGTCGACGCCGTCCTGCGCGGCGAGAAGACGGCCACGGCCGGGCTCCCGGAACCGGGCGAGCGGCACGGCGCGCCTGGGGACCGCTGCCTCCTGCTCGGCTTCGACGACGAGCCGGTCGGCGTCGTCGAGCTGACGGAGGTCCGCGTCGTCCCCACGGGCGAGATCGACCTGCAGGTCGCCCGGGACGAGGGCGAAGGGTTCGAGTCGGTCGAGGAATGGCGCGAGGCCCACGAGCGCTTCTTCGAGCGGCCGCTCCCCGACGACGAGCTCGTCGTCGCCGTGCGGTTCCGCCTCGTCGAGCGGCTGTGAAGGTCTGGGTCGACATCACCGCGCCGGCGCACGTGCTGGTCTTCCGGCCGCTGCTGCAGATCCTGCGGGAGCGCGGGGACGAGGTCGCGGTCACGGCGCGCGACTATGCGCAGACCGTCCAGCTGCTCGAGCTGCACGGCGTCGAGGCCGACGTCCTCGGCCGACACGGCGGCCGCTCGCGCCTCGGGAAGCTTCGCTCGCTCACCTCCCGCCTGCACGAGCTGCGCCGCTGGGCGCGTGGCCGCCCGTTCGACGTCGCGCTCGCACACGGCTCGCACGAGCTGACGATGACGGCACGGCGGCTCGGGATCCCGTGCGCGACCACCTTCGACTACGAGTTCGCCTGGTTGCAGCATCAGCTCGGCTGCCGCGCCGCCACGCGTGTCGTGACCCCCGACGCGATCCCGCCCGAGCGGCTCGAGCGCTACGGTGCGGCGCCGCCGAAGCTCGTCCAGTACCCGGGGTTGAAGGAGGAGTACTACCTGGCCGACTTCGAGCCGGACCACGCCGCGCTGGAGCCTTTCGAGCTCGACCCGGCGCGAACGCTCGTCGTCGTCCGGACGCCGCCCGACGTCTCGCTCTACCACCGCCGCTCCAACCCGCTCTTCCCGCAGGTGCTCGACCACCTCGGCCGCGACGAGCAGGTGCACGCGCTCGTCCTGCCGCGCACCGCCGAGCAGCGCGACTACGTGCGCGGCCTCGGCCTGCCGTCCGTTCAGGTGCCCGAGAGGGCGGTCGACGGCCAGAGCCTGATCGCGTTCGCCGACCTCGTCGTCTCGGCCGGCGGGACGATGAACCGCGAGGCGGTCGCCCTGGGCGTGCCCGTCTACACGACCTACGGCGGACGGCTCGGGGGCGTCGACGAGATGCTGATCCGCGAGGGCCGCCTGATCCCGCTCTCGGACCCGCGCGCCCTCGACCTGCGCAAGCGCGACGGCTCGCGCGAGCGGGTGCGGCGCGACCCGGCGGTGATGCTCGAGCTCCTCCTCTCGGCGGCGGCGTAGGGCCCCTCGAAGCCCTGCCCGCGAGGAGCTAGTAACAGTCTGTTACTTGGAGTTTGCTCCGAACTCGGGTGGGAAGTCGAACGAGAAGCACCACGATTCACCAGGTGCTCTGCGGCGCCTCGCCTGGTCCCTCGAATCCGCCTGGGCGCCAAGTAACAGTCTGCTACTTGGCGTGGCGACGCACGTCGACGCGGCGCTGTCAGGCTGCGGCCAGGGCTTCGAGGAGGTCCGGCCCATAGCGCTTGAGCTTCGCGGGCCCGACCCCCGGAACCGACGCGAGCTCGGCGATCGTCTTCGGGCGGCGCGCCGCGATCTCGGCCAGCGTCGAGTTGTGGAAGACGACGTAGGCCGGGATCTCGTCGGCCTTCGAGCGCTCCAGGCGCCAGCGCTTCAGCGCGGCGTACGTCGGGTCGTCCGGCTCCTCGGCCCGCCGCTTGCGCGCAGACGCGGGCGGCGCGGCCTCGACCCCGAGCTCGGCCAGGAAGCGGCTCGGCTTTCCCGCCCAGGTCAGCGCCAGGTGCTTCCGCGCCCGCGTGATGCCGACGTAGAGCAAGCGCCGCTCCTCGGCCAGCTGCGAGGGCACCCGCAGCGCCTGCTTGCACGGCAGCTCCTTCTCCTCGACGCGCGGCAGGAAGACCGCGTCGAACTCGAGCCCCTTCGCGCGGTGCAGCGTCAGGAGGTGGATGCCTCCCTGCGCGCCGTGGTCGAAGCGCGCGCGCAGCCACTCGACCCACTGCTCGACGGTCCTCGAGCCGTCGTCGAACTCCTCCGCGAGCTTGCACAGCCGCGCGAGATCGGCCTGCCGCACGAGCTCACGCTCGCCGAGCCCCTCGGGCGCCGGCTCGACCATCCCCTGCTGCCGGGCGAGGCGCCGCACCTCCTCGGCCAGGGAGCCGAAGCCTGCGCCGCGCAGCCCCTTCAGCAGCTGCCGCGCCCCGTCGCGCGAGAGCAGCGCCGCGCCCTGGAACGGCACGTGCGCCTCGGCGAACAGCTCCTCGAAGTCGACCGAGCGCGCGTTCAGCCGCATCAGCACCGCCATCTCCTCGTACGGCACGCCCTCCGCGTGCAGCACCCGCACGCGCTCGAGGACCCAGGCACCCTCGGCCTCGGGGGCGTCGAAGCCGAGCAGCTCGGGCGCGGGGCCTTCCGGACGCGTCGCGCGCAGCGTCTTCTCCGCGCCGCCGAGCTGCGGGACGAGCCGGTTGGCGAGCTCGAGCACCTGCGGCGAGGAGCGGTAGTTCTCCTCAAGCCGCACGACGGTCGCCTGCGGGAACCGCGAGGCGAGCCCGAGCAGCCACTCCGGCGAGGCGCCGGTGAAGCCGTAGATCGACTGGTAGTCGTCGCCGACCGCGCAGAGGTCGTCGCGCGGGCCGAGCCAGAGCCCGAGCAGCGTCTGCTGCAGCAGGTTCACGTCCTGGTACTCGTCGACGGTGAACGCCGCGTAGCGCTCGCGCAGCGCCGCGAGCGTCCACTCGTCCTCCTCGTACATCCTGATCGCGAGCTCGAGCAGGTCCTCGAAGTCGATCAGGCCCGCGTGCTGCTTGCGCCGCTCGTACTCGCGGAAGACCGTCGCCATCAGGTCCGGCGGAATCGGAGGCTCGTGCGCGCCGAGACCGTCGCGGTAGGTGTGCGGGGTCAGACGCCGGTTCTTCGCCCACTCGACCTCGGTCGCGAGGTCGCCCGCCGGCCGGAAGCGAAACGGCGGCGGCAGCGTGTTGCCGATCTGACGCAGCAGCAGGGCTTTCGTCGAGAGGATCCGTCCCGGCCCGTCGCCGCGTGCCCGGCGGAGCTGCGAGAGCGCGGCCGAGTGGAACGTGCGCGCCTCGACGCCGGCGACGCCGAGCCGCTCCAGCCGCCGCCGCATCTCACCCGCGGCCTTGTCGGTGAACGTGACGGCGAGGACCTCGTCCGATTGCACGGCGCCGCTGCCGACCTGCCACGCGATCCGCCGGGTGATCGTCGTCGTCTTCCCCGACCCGGCGCCGGCGAGGATGCAGACCGGCCCGTGCACCGCCTCGGCCGCGCGCCGCTGCTCCGGGTTCAGCCCGTTGAGAATCGCCCGCTCGTCCACCGGGCCACCCTAGCCTCGGAACTGGACGGCCTCGCTTCGCTCCTGGTGCCGGAGCGGAGACGATTCACCCACAGCCCAACCCGGGGTCAGGTCTTGCGCTGAAGGACCGGCGCGTCGACTTCGAAACGATCCGTCCCCAGTGGGTTGGGGCTGTGGAGAAAGCGGCGCCGTTTCGGCGCGGAAATGCGGCAGTGCAAGATCTGACCCCGGTTGGAGCGGTGGCGGCGCTAGAGCTTCTGGCCCGAGAGCGTGTCCTCGTCCACGGGCGACGCGGTTGCCTCGGCCCCCAGCTGCGGGGCGCGCATCATCGTCGCCAGGCGCGAGACGACGTCGAGCGTCTCGCCCTCACGCACCAGGCGCTCGAGCTCGGCGAGCTCGTCCTGCAGCCAGACGGCGTCCACGATCGGCCCGCGGACGCGCATGATCTTCGGGTGGGCTGTCGGCTCGGCGACCTCGCCCTCGCCCCACAGCTCCTCGTGCAGCTTCTCGCCCGGCCGGCTGCCGACGATCTCGACCTCGATGTCACGCTCGGGATCCTTGCCCGAGAGCCGGATCATCTGCATCGCCAGGTCGAGGATCCGCACCGGCTCGCCCATGTCGAGCACGAAGACGTCGCCGCGGCCCCCGATCGCGCCGGCCTGGACGACGAGCGACGCCGCCTCCGGGATCGTCATGAAGTAGCGCGTCATCTCGGGGTGCGTAACGGTGACCGGCCCGCCCTTCGCGATCTGCCTGCGGAAGATCGGGATCACGCTGCCCGAGGAGCCGAGCACGTTGCCGAAGCGCACGGCGACGAAGCGGGTGGCCACGTCGTCTCGCGCGCCGTAGGCCTCGACGATCCACTCGCAGAGCGCCTTCGACTGGCCCATCACGGTCTTCGGGTTGACCGCCTTGTCGGTCGAGACCAGGACGAAGCGGGCCGCGCCGAACTCGACGGCGGCCTCGGCCGCCACCCGCGTCGCGAGCGCGTTGTTGCGCACCGACTCGAGCGGGTTCGCCTCCATCAGGGGCACGTGCTTGTAGGCCGCGGCGTGGAAGACGACGTCGGGCCGGTAGCGGTCGAAGAGCTGGCGCATCTTGGTGCGGCTCTTGCAGTCGCCGAGCACCGGGATCGCGGCCGCGAAGCCGCGGTCGTCCACGAGCTCGCGCTCGATCTCGAAGAGCGGCGTCTCGCCCTGGTCGACCAGCACGAGGCGCCGCGGGCCGACGCGCGCGATCTGCCGGCAGAGCTCGGAGCCGATCGAGCCGCCGGCGCCCGTGACCAGCACGGTCGCGTCCTTCACGTACGCGGCGGTCGTCTCGAGGTCGACTTCGACCGGCTCGCGGCCGAGCACGTCCTCGACCTGCACCGGCCGGATCTGCGTCGCGAGGTCGCTCTCGCCGGAGATCAGCTCGTAGAGACCGGGCAGCGTCTTCACCGGCACGTTGCCCTCGCGCGTCACGTTCACGATCCGCTGGCGCATCTCGCCGGAGGCGGAGGGGATCGCGAGGATGACCTCGTCCGGCCGGTTGTCGCGCAGGATGTGGCGCAGCTCGTCCGTCGTGCCGAGCACCCGGATGCCGTGGATGCGCAGGTTCTTCTTGCGCGGGTCGTCGTCGATCAGGCCGATCGGCGTGTACCCGAGCTGGCGGTTGCGCTGCATCTCGCGGATCACGAGCTGGCCGGCGTCGCCCGCGCCGACGACGAGCACCTCCTTGCCGCGCGCCACGATGCCGGCGGTCGGCCGCTCCATCAGCGTGCGCGCCAGCAGGCGCGAGCCTGCGATGAAGGCCAGGGTCAGCAGCAGGTCGAGCGCGGCGATCCCGCGCGGGAGCTTCACCGTCGGCACCGGCGAGATCAGGTAGACGGCGACGTCGGCCAGGACGCTCGCGAGGGCGACGCCCCAGGCGATCCGCCACATGTCGCGCGTGGAGACGTAGCGCCACCAGCGGTTGTAGAAGCCGAGCGCGACGAAGACGGCGAGCTTGATCGCGACGACGACGAGGATCGTCCGCTTGAAGAGCGTCTCGTAGTAGACGGGCGTCGGCGCGTCGAAGCGCAGCGTGAACGCGAGGTACCACGCGAGCGCGACGATCCCCGCGTCGGCAACGAGCTGCCAGACGCGATGCCGGTTGATCGGAATCACGCGCGCACCGCGACGGCCTCGCGCACCACGCCGACCACCCGCTCCTGCGTCTCCGCCGGGATCCCGGCCCACATCGGCAGCGCGAGGTTGTCGGCGGCCGCCTTCTCGGTCTCCGGCAGCGAGCCCTCGTTCCAGCCGAGGTAGCGCAGCGCGGGCTGCAGGTGGAGCGGCACGACGTAGTACGACGCGTTGCCGATGCCGGCCGCGGCCAGCGCCTCGCGGATGCGGTCGCGCTCCGGCGTGCGCACGACGTACATGTGGTAGACGTGCCCGGGCTCGTCGGCGGGCAGCTCGCAGAGCTCGCCCAGGCCGAGCTCCTCGTAGCGCGCGGCCGCCTCGCGCCGCGCCCGGTTCCAGCCGGTGATCTCGCCGAGGAAGAGCCGCAGCACCGCGGCCTGCAGCTCGTCGAGGCGCGAGTTGTAGCCGACCGCCTCGAAGTTCTTCTTCTCCTTCGAGCCGTGGAAGCGGAGCAGCCTGATCCGGTCGGCAAGCTCCTCGTCGGTCGCGGCGACGAGCCCTCCGTCGCCGAGCGCGAACAGGTTCTTGGTCGGGAAGAAGCTGAACGTCGAGAGCGCGCCGGCCTTCGCCACGCCCTCGGCGCCGAAGGCTTGGGCGGCGTCCTCGACGACCGGGATCGCGAGGTCGCGCAGGCCCTCGAGCGGCATCACGCGGCCGAAGAGGTGCACCGGCATCAGCGCGCGGGTGCGGTCGGTGACACGGGCGGCGACGTCCTCCGGGTCGAGGTTGAGCGTCGCCGGGTCGATGTCCGCGAAGACCGGCGTCGCGCCGCGGCGGGCGATCGACTCGGCGGTCGCGTAGAAGGTGAAGGAGGGGCAGATCACCTCGTCGCCCGGCCCGATGTCCATCGCGTCGAGCGCGAGCACGAGCGCGTCGGTGCCATTGGCGACGCCGACCGTGCGAGGCACGCCCAGGTAGTCGGCGGCCTCCTGCTCGAACGCCTGCACGTTCGGGCCCAGGATGAAGGTGCCCGAGTCGAGCACCTCCTGCATCCGCGAGAGGATCTCGGGGATGAGGCGCTCGTACTGGGCCTTGACGTCTACGAGGGGGATGTTGGCGTCAGGCACGACGGGACCTGAGTCTAGAGAAGCCTCGGACAACCAGGTACAGCACGATCAGCGCGGCTCCTGCAACGAGCGCGAGGTCGAAGTAGTGGTGGAAGCGCTCGTAGCTGCTGCCGGCCGCGTACCCGATCCCGGCGAACGCGAACGCCCACAGCGCCGAGCCGACGAGCGTGAAGAGCGTGTAGGGGCCGAGCGGCATCTCGAAGACCCCCGCCGGGATCGACACGAACGAGCGGACGACGGGCGTGATCCGGCCGAGCAGCACGGCCCAGCGGTCGTGGCGGTCGAACCACCCCTCCGCCCGCTCGAACCGGTCCGGCCCCAGGTGCAGCAGGCGCCCGCGCTCCTCGACCAGCGGCCTCCCTCCGTAGAGGCCGATCGCCCAGCCGCCGATCGCGCCGACCAGGTACCCGAGCGTGCCCGCGAGCGACATCGTCACGTAGGCGCCGAACCCGGGCGCGATCTCGTGGCCGAAGAGGACGACGTGCTGCGAGGCGAATGCGCCCGACGCGAGCGCGCCGGCGTAGACCATCACGAGCTCGCTCGCGGCCGGGAAGACGGCGTCGATCGCCATCAGCAGGAAGACGGCGTAGACCCCGTGGTTGCCGACGAAGGAGGTGACGGAGCCCGTGATCGACGCGAGCACGCGCCGAGTCTAGGGATCGCTACCGGCGGACGACGAAGCGCTGGTTCAGGTCGACGGGCCCGTACGCGTTGCGCGCGAACACCTTGAAGACGTACGTGCCGCGGTAGACGAGCCGGCCGTTCTGGAAGCGGCCGCTCCAGGCGATGGCGCGGGTTCCCGCCGCGAGGTTCCTCGCGGGCAACCGCCGGATCAGGGTCCCGCGCGTCGTCCAGATGGACGGCGTCACGCGCGCGGGGTAGGCGAGCTTGAAGCGGGCGACGACCGCCGTGCGCGTCCTCGGCCGCAGCTTCACCGAGCGCGGCGCGACGCGGATGAAGCCGAGCGTGTCGTTCAGCCAGAAGCCGCGCTCCACGGACGACTGCTGCCCCTGGTCGTCCGTCGCGTTCACGACCCAGCGCCAGCGGCCGAGCGGCTCGCCCTGGAGCGTGCGGTACCAGCGCCCGTGGATCCGCCTGGCGCCGTGGACGACCTTGCCGTTCCGCTTCCTCTTCGTCGAGCTCGGCCACTGGAAGGTATAGACGCCGGCAGTCCGCTCGCCGGTGTCGGTGAAGGCGACCGCCCCGCCCGGGCCGACGAGGCTGGCCGTGACGGTGGAGGCCCGGACGATCTTGTACAAGAGCTGCTGGCGCTCGGCGATCCCGTCCCCGTTCGGCGAGACGACCGGGAGCGCGGGGGCCGGAGCGTAGACGCCGCTGTAGAGGACGGCGAGCGTCTCGGCCACCGGGCGCTCCCCGCCGGGGTCGGACGGCCGGTTGAGCAGCTTGCCGTCGAAGGCGAGCGTGGTCGAGCCGCCGGCGTCGAGCGCCGAGGCGGTGACGGCGCCGAGCCGGACCATCGCCTGGGCGAGCTCCCAGTTGGTCATGCCCGTGCTGTAGCCGCGGCGGCGGCCGTCGACGGCGAGCAGGATGATCTTGCCGTCCCGGCGCTGCCCCACGGCGGTGCGCGGGTTGCGCGGCCCGAGCTGCGTCGGCAGGAAGTCCTCGCCGGCGGTCCAGACTGCCTTGCCGTTGCGCACGATCAGGGGGCCGCCGCCGAGCGCGTCGGTCACGCCGCTCGCGAGCCAGTCGGGCGAGAGGATCAGCCGCGTCGTGATCGCCGTCCCCGCCGGCGCCTCCTGCTGCAGCTTGGCCACCTGCGAGCCGCGCGAGAGCAGCACCGCGCCGTTCCGCGGGATCGGCGTGCCGCCGCCGCCGTGCTGGAACGAGACCGTGCCCGTCAGCTCGCCGCCCGGCACCGCGGGCGGGAACGACTGCAGCACGGCCTCCGAGACCCCCGGGATCCTCGGCGTCGTCGCGCCCCAGGCGGGCGTGAAGAGCGCGGTGCCGTCGCCGCGCGGCGGCTGGTTCAGCCCCGTCAGCGGGCGGCGCTGGCCGAGGCCCTGCCAGTAGCCGTAGAAGGAGACGCGCTGCACGTTCAGCTTCCCGTCGGCGCCGATGCCCACGCTCGAGCGGAAGCGGTAGGGCGGGCTCTGCAGGACGCGGTTCTGCATCAGCATCCCGCTCGGGTGGCCGTCCTTCCAGTTGAAGAGGTCGCCGTTCACGCCGACCGCCGTCGACGTCCCGGAGACGTCCTTCTCCATGTCGGTGACGCGCTCCTTGCCGAGGATCGTGCCGTTCGAGAGCAGCGGCTTCAGCTGGTAGAGCCCGCCCGGGCGCGGCGCGGTGACCACGTGCAGGACGACGGGCCCGTGCGCGGTGAACTGCACCGTGCGCGCGTAGCTCACGTTCGGCATCAGCACCTGCGTGGCTGCATGCGCCGGGCCCGCGAGCGCGACGGCGAGGCTTGCCAGCAGGGCTCCGATGAGGACTCGGCGGAGCACGACCCGCGGCCCACCGTAGCGGAAGCCCCGCGCGAAAGTCCAACGGTTCCCGATCAAGTTTTCGTAAAGATCCCACGCCCGCCCGTGCGGAGATAGGTTCCAGGGGGTGAGCACGACCGTCGGTACGCGCACGAACCTCGTCGAGGACCTGATCGCGCGCTTCCCGGAGATCCCTCCGGAGGCGGTGCTGAAGGAGGACCTGCTCCGGACCGGGATCGCGTTCGACGATTCGGTCCTGACGGAGAACCTCGACGGCGTGGTCAAGCCGAAGTCGTACTTCATCTTCTCGTTCGACCAGAAGCCGCTCACGGAGCTGGGCGCGGCCGCGCTGCAGCGGCCGCCGGAGGAGATCGCGCTCACCGGCGGGCCGTGGGGGCTGCGGCGCACGATCGTCTCGGTGCGGGTGAACCCCGAGTCGCCGTACCGCGTCGCGCGGGCCGGCGGCGGGCTGTCGCTGTCGCTGGAGGGCCGCGAGGTCGCGGACGTGGCGCTGCCAACGATGCCCGAGTACTACCGCCACACCCTCGCCAACGGCAAGACGGTGATGGAGACCGCGCCGACGATCGAGTGGGGCTACCTGATCTACCTCACCGTGCTCCGGCTCTGCCAGTACTTCGGCGCGCACGAGGAGTGCGGCTTCTGCGACATCAACCACAACTGGCGCCAGCACAAGAAGGCCGGTCGGCCCTACACCGGCGTGAAGCCGGTCGAGGACGTGCTCGAGGCACTCGAGTTGATCGACCGCCACGACGACGGCTCGACCCACGCCTACACGCTCACCGGCGGCTCGGTCACCTCGACGGTCGAGGGCCTTGCCGAGGCCGACTTCTACGGCCGCTACGCGCAGGCGATCGAGGAGCGCTTCCCGGGCCGCTGGATCGGCAAGGTCGTCGCGCAGGCACTGCCGAAGGCTGATGCGCAGCGCTTCAAGGACTACGGCATCTCGATCTACCACCCGAACTACGAGGTCTGGGACGAGCGGCTCTTCTCGCTGATCTCGCCCGGCAAGCAGCGCTACGTCGGCCGGGGGGAGTGGCACCGCCGCATCCTCGACGCGGCCGAGGTCTTCGGGCCCCCCAACGTGATCCCGAACTTCGTCGCCGGGGTCGAGCTGGCGAGGCCGTTCGGCTTCGGGACGGTGGACGAGGCGATCGCCTCGACCGTCGAGGGCCTCGACTACTTCATGGGCCACGGCGTCACGCCCCGCTTCACGACCTGGTGCCCCGAGCCGACGACGCCGCTCGGTCGCGACAACCCCGGCGGCGCGCCGCTCGAGTACCACGTGCGGCTGCTCGGCGCCTACCGCGACGCGCTCGCGCGGCACGGCCTGCGCCCTCCGCCGGGCTACGGCGAGCCCGGCGTCGGCAAGGCGGTCTTCTCGGTCAGCTCCTTCATGGACGTCCTGTGAGCCGCATCTCCGTCGACGACGCGCGCGCGCTCTGGCACGAGGCCTCCGACGAGGAGCTGAAGCGGCTCGCGGGCGAGGCGCGGGCGCGGTACCACGACCCGAAGCACGCGACCTACATGGTGATGCGGATCATCAACTACACGAACGTCTGCGTCGCCCAGTGCGACTACTGCGCCTTCTACGTGCTGCCGAACCAGACGGGCGGGTACGTGCTCTCACGCGACGAGGTGTTCGCGAAGATCGACGAGCTGCTCGAGCTCGGCGGCGACCTGGTCGGCTTCAACGGCGGCTTCAACCCGAAGCTGCCGCTCGACTACTACTGCGACCTCTTCGCCTCGGTGCGCGAGCGCTACGGCGACCGCGTCGAGTTCTACGCCCTGACGGTGGCGGAGTTCGTCTTCCTCGCCGACCGCGCGGGGCTCTCCTACGCCGAGGCCGCGGCGCGCCTGCGCGACGCGGGCGTCCACTGGGTGACGGGCGGTGGGTCGGAGATCCTGACCGAGGACTTCCGCGCGCGGCACGCCAAGTGGAAGTACACGGTCGCCGACTACTTCGAGGCGCAGCGGGCGCTCGTGGAGAACGGCCTGCGCACGACGGCGACGATGGTGATCGGCTTCGACGAGACGCTCGAGGAGCGGCTCGAGCACCTGGAGCGCACGCGCGACTTCCAGGACGAGACCGGCGGGCTCTTCTCGTTCCTCTGCTGGACGTACAAGCCGTACGGGACGGCGCTCGGCGGCCGCGAGATCTCGCCGCAGGAGTACCGGCGGCACATCGCGCTGTCGCGGATCTTCCTCGACAACGTGCGTCACGTCCGCACGTCGGTGCTGACCCAGAACGAGGAGGCGTTCCGCGCGCTCGACTACGGCGCCGACGACTTCGACCTGCCGATCGAGGACGAGGTCACGGAGAAGGCCGGCGCCCGGATCGACCTCGACCTCGAGGCTCTGCTCGCGATCCCGCGACGGCTCGGCTACGAGGTCGAGTACCGCCGCGCCGAGCGGCCGGCTGCGCT
>DATIFC010000201.1:0-7813 GCA_035455445.1 Gaiellaceae bacterium
GTTCTGGGGCGGCTTCCGGGTGATCGTCGACGTGTGAGAATCAGGGGCGCGAGCCATGAGCCAGCGCCCCCGTGTCCCGATCCCGACCGACTCGCCCGTCTGGGCCAGTTTCTTCACCGTGGCGCCGTTGGTGCTGGTCGCGACGCGGGAGCCGGACGGCCGCCACGACATCGCGCCGAAGCACATGGCGATGCCGCTCGGCTGGCAGAACCACTACTGCTTCGTCTGCTCGCCGCGGCACGCGACGTACGTGAACGCGGTGCGCACCGGCGAGTTCACGGTCAGCTTCCCGACCGCGGAGCAGGTGATCGCTACAAGCCTGGCGGCGTCGCCCCGCGAGAAGGACGGCTCGAAGCCGTCGCTCGCGGCGCTGGAGACCGTCCCGGCTCGCGTGGTGGACGGCGTGCTCGTCGCCGGCGCATACCTCACGTTGGAGTGCCGGCTCGACCGGGCGATCGACGGCTTCGGCGAGGACTCCATCGTCGCCGGAGAGATCGTCGCGGCGTCCGTGCGCGCCGACGCGGCGCGCGGTGCCGAGGTGGACGACCAGGATCTGCTGGCGGCCGGCCCGCTGCTCGCCTACCTCAGTCCCGGCCGCTTCGCCTCCGTGGGCGAGTCCCGTTCGTTCCCGTTTCCCCTCGGATCCCGCCGCTGAGCCGTGAGCGCCTTGCCCGCCGAGATCCTCGCCTGGCTCGAGGCTCGGCAACCCGAGATGGCCGCGCTGCTCGAGCGCCTGGCGCGCGCCGAGTCGCCCTCGGGCGTACGCGGCGCCGGGCTCGAGGCGGCCGCCGTGCTCGAGGACGAGCTGCGCGCGCTCGACTTCCGCGTCGTCCGGCGGTGCACCGACGGTTTCGTGCACGTCTATGCGCGCCCGAAGGGGCGCGAACGCGGCGCGCCGTTCCAGCTCGTCGTCGGCCACCTCGACACGGTCTGGCCGCTCGGGACGCTGCGGACGATGCCGGTCCGGCGCGAGGACGGGCTGCTCTACGGGCCCGGCGTCTACGACATGAAGGGCGGCCTCGTCCAGCTGCTCTTCGCGCTGCGGGCCCTTCGCGCGCACGACCTCCGCCCATCCGTGGCGCCCGTGATCCTGATCAACGGCGACGAGGAGGTCGGCAGCGCGGCGTCGTCACGCCTGATCGCGGTGCTCGCGCGCTGGGCCGTGCGCGCGCTCGTGCTCGAGCCGCCGGCCGAGCCGGACGGGCAGCTGAAGACCGCGCGCAAGGGAGTCGGCCGCTTCACCGTCACGGTTCGCGGCCGCCCGGCGCACGCGGGCTCCTCCCCGGAGCAAGGCGTGAGCGCGATCCTCGAGCTCGCCCGCCAGGTCGAGCGGCTGTTCGCGCTGAACGACCCGGACCATGGCGTGACCGTCAACGTCGGCACGATCGACGGCGGGCTGCGTCCGAACGTCGTCGCCCCGGCGGCGCAGGCGCGCGTCGACGTGCGCGTCCCGGACGACGACACCTGGGGCCGCGTCGAGGCCGCGATCCGCGGGCTCCGGCCCGTCGCGAGCGGGGCAACGGTCAGCGTCGAGGGCGGGCTGCGCCGCCCGCCGATGGAGGCGACCCGCCGCAACCGCTCGCTCTACCGCCGTGCTCGCCGGCTCGGAGAGCAGCTCGGGCTGGAGCTGGCAGAGGCCCCGCGGGTCGGCGGCGCCTCGGACGCGAACACCACGAGCAGGAGCACGGCCACCCTCGACGGCCTCGGCAGTCCCGGCGGCGGAGCCCACGCGGCCGACGAGCGCGTCGTCCTCTCCGAGCTCCCGCCGCGCGCCGCGCTGCTCGCGCTGCTGCTGCTCGAGCCTGCCGGAGAGCCTTAGGCGTTGCGGCCTCCGCGCCGTTGTGGAGAATGAGGCCGTGAGCACTCGCACGCACGTCGAGATCGACCGCGCCCGGATCGCCGAGCTGACCGAGCGCGAGCAGCGCCGGCTGAACGAGGCCACGCCGCGCTCCAGGGACATGTACGAGCGCGCGCGCAAGGCGCTCGCCGGAGGCGTCGCCTCCGCGTACCAGCGCCGCGAGCCGTGGCCGATCTACCTCGAGCGCGGGGTCGGCTCGAAGGTCTGGGACGTCGACGGCACGGAGCGGATCGACTTCCACAACGGCTTCGGCTCGATGCCCCAGGGCCACGCGCACCCGGCGATCACGCGCGCGGTCGAGGAGCGGCTCGAGCTCGGCACGCACTTCGCCGCGCCGACCGAGGACGCCGTGATCGTGGCCGAGGAGCTGCAGCGCCGCTGGGGCCTGCCGCGCTGGCGCTTCGTCAACTCCGGCTCGGAGGCGACGATGGACGCGATCCGGATCGCCCGAGCCCACACCGGGCGCGACACGATCGTCAAGATCTTCGGCTCCTACCACGGCCACCACGACTACGTGATGGTCTCGATCGGCGTCCCGTACCACCGGATCGGCGTGCGCGACAGCTACGAGTCGCTTCCGTACGGCGGCGGCATCCCGCAGTCGGTCGCCGACATGACGGTGCCGGTGCCGTTCAACGACGCGGGCACGATGGAGCGGCGGATCGAGCGGCTGTTCGAGCAGGGGCGGCCGCCGGCCTGCGTGATCATGGAGCCGGCGATGATGAACCTCGGGGTCGTGCTCCCCGAGCCGGGCTACCTCGAGGCTGTGCGCGAGCTGACCCGACGGCTCGGCGTCCTGTTGATCTTCGACGAGGTCAAGACCGGGCTCTGCATCGCTGCCGGCGGCGCGACCGAGCGCTTCGGTGTCACGCCCGACCTCGTCACGCTTGCGAAGGCACTCGGCGGCGGCCTCTCGACCGGCGCGATCGGCGGCAGCGAGGAGGCGTTCGAGACCGTCGAGGCCGGCACCGTGTACCAGGTGGGCACCTTCAACGGGAACCCGCTGGCGATGGCGGCCGCCAGGGCGAGCCTGACCGAGGTGCTCACTCCGGAGGCATACGAGCTGCTGGAGGCCCGCGAGGAGCGGCTGCTGCGCGGCTGCCAGGAGGTGATCGAGCGCCACCACCTCCCCGGCTACGCGGTCGGCATCGGCTCCAAGGGCTGCGTCACCTTCTCGCCGGAGCCCGTCGTCGACTACGAGTCGTTCAAGGCGAACCAGGACGGCGAGCTGGCAGACCTCGCCTGGCTCTACAACATGAACCGCGGCATCTACATGACGCCCGGCCGCGAGGAGGAGTGGACGCTCACGGTCGCGCATTCGGAGGAGGACTGCGACGCGTTCGTCGCCGCCTTCGACGAGATGGCCGCCGACCTGACGAGCTAGCGCCGGGCGCCCGCGCCGCGCTCGCAGAGAGCCTGCAACGGCAGTGATTCCGCGCTCGGGTACACTGCGCCGCCGATGGCCGGAGAGCGAGTCACGCTGGAGGTCCAGGAACGCGAGAGCCGCGGCTCCGCGGAGTCGCGCCGCCTGCGCAAGCAGGGGCTGATCCCGGGCGTCCTCTACGGGCGCGGGAAGACCCCGCACGTGATCTGCGTGCCCGAGCGCGAGCTGCGCCGCGTGCTGACCGGCGACGGCGGCCTGAACGCGATCCTCGACGTCGTGCTCGAGGGTCAGAAGACGACGCATCCGTCGATCCTCAAGGAGTTCCAGCAGCACCCCGTGCGCGGCGGGATCATCCACATCGACCTGCAGGAGGTGCGCCTCGACCAGCCGATCCAGGCGCGCGTCGTGGTCGAGCTCGTGGGCGAGCCCGCGGGTGTGACCGAGGGCGGCGTCCTCTCGCAGGTCAACCGCGAGGTCACCGTCCAGGCGCTGCCGATGGAGATCCCCGAGCACCTGGAGCTGGACGTGAGCGGGATGGCGATCGGCGACACGCTGCGCCTGGTCGACCTCCCGGCCCGGGAGGGCGTCGAGTACCTCGACGACCCCGAGGAGACGGTCCTCGCGACGGTGACCATGCCGACGCGGATCGTCGAGCCCGAGCCCGAGGAGGTCGAGGGCGAGGAGCTCGAGGAGGGCGAGCTGCCCGAGGGCGAGGCGCCCGAGGGCGAGGAGGCTCCGGCCGAGGGCGAGGCCGCGGCGCCGGCCGAAGAAGAGACCGGCGAGGAGTAGGTGCGCCTCTTCCGTCGGGGCGAGCGCGCCTCGACGCTGGATCTGCTCGTCGCGGGCCTCGGCAACCCCGGCCGCGAGTACGAGCGGACGCGCCACAACGTGGGTTGGCTGGCGCTGGAAGAGCTCGCACGGCGGCACGGCGGCTCGTGGCGGTCGAAGTTCTCCGGCTCGCTCGCGGAGCTGCGGCTCGGGGAGGCACGCGTTGCGCTGCTGAAGCCCGAGACGTACATGAACGAGTCGGGCCGCTCGCTCGGCGCGGCGGCGCGCTTCTTCAAGGTCCCGCCGCAGCACGTGCTCGTCGTCCACGACGACGTCGACCTCGAGCACGGCCGCCTGCAGGCGCGTGCGGGCGGAGGCCTCGCGGGCCACAACGGCCTGCGCTCGCTGGCGCAGCACCTCGGCTCGCAGGACTTTCTGCGCCTGCGCATCGGGGTGGGGAGGCCCGGCCGCGGCGACCGGCGCTCGGTCGCCGACTGGGTGCTCTCGCCGTTTGCCCCCGAGGACGACGCCGAGGCGCTCGTCTCGCGTGCGGCCGACGCGGTCGAGGCAATCGTCTCGGGCGGCCTCGAGGCCGCCCAGCAGCGCTTCAACTGACGGATACGAGACCATCGCCCAGCCCCACGGCCCGGCGAGCACCTCCAAGTAACAGACTGTTACAAGCATGCGGAGGCCCGACACCTGCCGTGATCCGGAGGGTACGCGCCGGCTCGAACGAGCAAGTAACAGACTGTTACTTGGTGGGGTGGTGGGGGCTCGCGGCTAGCGGTTCCAGCTCGGGCAGCAGGCGTTCTTGCGCAGCAGCAGCCGGTGCCCGTCGCTCAGACGCAGCAGCGAGAGGATCAGCCCCTGGTCGCCGCCGCTGCCGATCGAGAAGCGGCCGTCGCTCGAGGCGAGATCGGCGTAGTCGCCGAGCCGGCGCAGCTTCCTGGTCTTGACGTCGAGGATCGCGCCCTCGGTGCCGGAGTCGGTGCGCAGGCCGACGAGCACGTGCTCGCCGTCCAGCCAGTCGAGCGGCTGGAAGCCATAGTAGCCGGCGAGCGTGATCGAGTCCGGAGCCCGGGCGACGACGGCGTGCTCGTTCGAGCCGTCGGGGTCGATCGTCCAGATCCCCGGGGCCGAGCAGTCTGCGAGGGTGCCGCCCGCCGGGAAGTGCGCGAAGGCGATCCCCGACGATCCCCAGACGGGAAAGCCGCTCAGCCCGTCGTGCGTGATCCGCTTCGCGCCGCTGCCGTCGAGCTTCGCCACGTAGAGGTCGAACTGGTCGCCGCAGATCCCCTCGAAGGTCGGCTCCGGCGCCCGCGAGTAGACGAGCTGGTCGCCGTCGGGGGTGAAGTCGAAGCCGTAGAGCGAGCCGCGCGCGATCACGTGCTGGCGGCCGCTGTCGCGGTTGAGCGTGACCAACTGGTAGACGGCCCGCGAGGTCGCCGCGGTCGCCACCAGCAGCTTCCCGTCCGGCGACCAGGCCTCCGGCCGCAACGTCCGCGCGGTGAGCCGCCGCGCCCGGCCGCCGCCGCTCGGCACGAGGAAGATGCCCTGCCGCCGGCGTGCGACCGCAACCGTCGTGCCGTCCGGCGAGAGCACGCCGACGAACCCGGGCGTGAGCGGGCGCGGGGCGCTGCCGTCCGGCTTCGCGATCCAGACGGTCGCGGTGTCGAGGTCGGTGCCCTTGACGTAGACGAGGTGCCGCTCGGTGGGCACGGACGTCTTGCCCCCTCCGCCGCAGGCGCTCGCAGCCAGCAGGAGCGCCGCCGCCGCGGCGACGCCGCAGATCCCGATCCTCGGCATCCGGCGATGATCGCACCGCGGGCTACGATTCCGCCGCGGAACCGCCGGTTCCGTCGTTCGTCATGGACCTGCGCGAGACGACACGGCCCGTGCTCCACCCGCTCGTCGAGCAGCTGCTCGCGGACGAGCGCCTGGCCGCCTACGCCGAGACGCTGCGCGTTCCAGAGTCCGCCCGCGTCTCGGAGCCCGCGCTGCCGCTGTTGCTCGCGGCGCTGCACGAGCATCTGGCGCGCCCGCTGGTCTGCGTGCTCCCGGAGGATGCGGACGCCCGCGACGCCGCCGAGGCGGCGCGCTGGTTCCTCGGCGAGGAGCGGGTCGCGCTGCTGCCGAGCCGCGGTGTCCGCTGGGGCTCGGGCCTCGAGCCGCCGCCGCACCTCGTCGGCGAGCGGGCGCGCGCACTCGACGTCCTCGCCGCGGGCGGCCTCGTCTGCGCCTCAGCGGCCGCGCTGGCCGAGCCGCTGCCCCCGCCGACCGCGCGGCCAGAGCCGATCGCGCTCGCCGCCGGCGACGAGCCCGGCCTGGACGCCCTTGCCGAGCGCCTCGCCCTTGCGGGGTACGAGCGCGTCGACCGCGTCCAGGAGCGCGGCCAGTTCGCCGTGCGCGGCGGCCTGATCGACGTCTTCCCGACGACCGGCCGCGAGCCGCTGCGGATCGAGCTCTTCGGCGACGAGGTCGAGGCGGTCCGCGCCTTCTCGCCCTTCACCCAACGCGCGCTGCACGAGGTGGAGGGCGCCGTGATCTACCCCGCGGCCGAGCGGCGGCTCGACCTCGTCGAGCCGTCCCTTGCGGACGAGGCCGAGGAACTGCCCCCGGGACACGTCCCGGACGACCTCGTGCCGCCGCTCGACCGAGCCCCCGACCTCGTCTGGGAGCCGGAGGAGGTGCGGCAGGCCTGGCGCGAGGAGTTCGGCGAGGAGCTTCCGCTCGAGGGCGCGGCGGAGCTCGAGCCGTTGCCGCGCGGCCAGGCCTTCGCGTTCGAGGCGCAGCGGCCCGCGGTCGCGGCGCGCGGCCTCGCCGAGGCGGAGAACGAGCTCGCGGGCTTCGTGCGCGGCGGCAACCGCGTCGTCGTCGCCTTCCCGCACCGCGGCGAGGCGCTGCGCACCGCGAACCTGCTCCGCCGGGTCGAGCCGAGGATCCTCGAGCCCGGCGACCCGCTGCCCGACGAGCCCGAGCTCTTCTTCGCCGTCTCGCCGGCCCGGCGCGGCTTCGTCTGGCGCGACCTCGGCCTCGTACTGCTTCCGGACACGCAGGTCTTCCGCAAGCGCGCCCGCACGCGCGCCGCCCCTTCCGGCCGCGCGCTGCAGAGCTTCGCCGACCTGCGCACCGACGACTTCGTCGTCCACGAGGACCACGGGATCGGGAAGCTGCTCGGCTTCGAGACGAAGACGGTCGCGGACGTGACGCGGGACTACCTGTTCGTCGGCTTCCGCGGCGACGACCGGCTCTACGTCCCGCACGAGCAGATCGGCAAGGTCTCGAAGTACATCGGTGCCGACGGCTCCGCGCCCGCGCTCTCGAAGCTCGGCGGCAAGGCCTGGCAGAACCTGAAGAGCCGCGCGCGCACGAGCCTGCGGGAGCTGGCAGGGGAGCTGCTCGCCCTCTACGCGCGCAGGCAGCAGGCGCCGGGCGTGGCGTACGAGCTCGAGAACGAGTGGCTCGAGCGGCTCGAGGCCGAGTTCCCCTACCGCGAGACGGAGGACCAGCGCACGGCGATCGAGGCGGTGAAGGAGGACCTCGAGGCGGCACGGCCGATGGACAGGCTCGTCTGCGGCGACGTGGGCTTCGGGAAGACGGAGGTCGCGGTGCGGGCGGCCTTCGCCGTCGCCGTCAACGGGAGGCAGACGCTGATGCTCGTCCCGACGACCGTCCTCGCCGAGCAGCACTGGAACACCTTCCGCGAGCGCTACCGCGACTTTCCGCTGCGGGTCGAGATGATCTCCCGCTTCCGCAGCCCGAAGGAGCAGAAGCAGGTCGTGGCCGACTTCGCCGCCGGCAAG
>DATIFC010000202.1:0-4614 GCA_035455445.1 Gaiellaceae bacterium
CGCGGCTCCGGCACCTCGCGGTCGAGCCGCGCCCGGATCTGCTCCTCGCCGATCGCGACGTCGCCGTCCTCGAAGACGAGCGCCGGGATGACGTCGGTGCCGGTCGCCCGCCGGAGCGCGCGCCGGTCCTCCTTGTCGACGGGCACCTGGTGGATCACGCAGTCGAGGTCCAGCTCCGTCAGCCGCTGCCGGATGCGGCGCGAGGCCGGGCACCACTCGGTCTGCCAGAGCTCGAGCATCAGGCACCCGCCGGCGCGACCAGCTCGCTGAGGCTCGTGAAGCGCTGCCGCAACGAGCCGCACACGTCCTCGCACAGCGCCAGCACGCCGTCGTCGACGATTCGGTAGTGGACGTGGTTGCCGGCCTTCCGGCGGCCGAGGATCCCGGCATCGGCGAGCACGGCGAGGTGCTTCGAGACGTTCTGCTGCGATGCGCCTACGGCCGCTGCGAGCTCGCCGACCGGCGCCTCGCGGTCGCGGAGCTCGTCGACGAGACGGATGCGCATCGGCTCGGAGAGCGCGCGGAACCTCTGCGCGATCAGCTCGACGAGCTCGTCGGGAAGCGGGTGTGGGAGGGATGAGGGCATCAGGACAGAAATAAAACAACTAGTTGTATAGTTGTATAGCAGATCGAGCCCCAGCGAGCAAAGGAGGAACCGCGTGGACGTGACCACGGAGACGTTCGAGCGCGACGTCGTCGAGCGATCGCGCGACCTGCCGGTCGTGGTCGACTTCTGGGCCGAGTGGTGCGGTCCCTGCCGCATGCTCGGGCCGGTGCTCGAGCGCGAGGCCGAGCAACGGGACGGCGAGCTCGTCCTGGCCAAGGTCGACGTGGACGCGAACCAGGAGCTCGCCGCGCGCTTCGGCGTGCAGGGCATCCCGGCCGTGAAGGCGTTCCGCAACGGCGAGGTGGTCCGCGAGTTCGTCGGCGCCCTGCCGCCCGCTGCGGTCGCCGAGTTCCTCGACGAGCTAACCGGGCCGGGCGCGTCCGAGCGGGCGGTCGAGGAGCTCGTCGCAGAGGGCGAGCTCCCGGAGGTCGTGGCGGCGCTGCAGGGAGGCGAGCACGAGCGGGCGCTCGACCTGCTCCTCGAGGCGATCGCCGCGGCCGAGGGCGAGCGCCGCGACCGGCTCGTCGCCCTCGCGGTGGCCCTCTTCGGCGAGCTCGGCCAGGAGCATCCGGTATCGGCGCGCTACCGGCGGCGGCTGGCTGCGATGCTGTACTGACGGCACCGCGAGAAGGAGGCGGAATGATCGACCACGTCGGGCTGCCCGTGAGCGACTACGCGCGCAGCAAGGAGTTCTACGTCGCCGCGCTCGCGCCGCTCGGCTTCGAGCTGGTGATGGAGTTCGGTGGCCACGCGGGCGGCTTCGCGCGCGAGGGCAAGCCGTGGTTCTGGCTCCACGAGGGTGAGAACGCCGGCGGCGTCCACGTCGCCTTCCACGCTCCCGACACCGCGACGGTGGACGCGTTCTACGAGGCGGCGATCGCCGCGGGCGGCAAGGACAACGGCGCGCCCGGGATCCGCGAGCACTACCACCCGAGCTACTACGCGGCCTTCGTGCACGACCCCGACGGCAACAACGTCGAGGCCGTCAACCACGGCTAGCGCAGCGGCGCCTCGTCCGGCGTCTCGTGCAGCAGGCGGAACCGCTCGACGAGGCTCTCGACCGTCGCGTTGTGCACGTCGGTGCGGAGCGAGCCGAGCAGCGAGACCTCGATCTCGGCCTCGCCGACCCGGACCGCGACGCAGTCCGCCTGCTCTTCGAAGTACTCCAGGAGCAGGGCAACGAGCCTGCTGTCCCCGACGTGTACGCGCAAGCCTGCCTCCCCTCGGTCGAAGTCGCGCGTGGACGATCTGACCCTCGTCGAAGACCGGCGCGCGGGCGCCACCCGAACGTCCGGCTGACCCGGGCCGAGGGTCGAGTCGGCGTCTAGGCGACGTACGAGAGGGGGCGCTCGAGCAGGCCCTCCTCGTACGCGCGGCACAGCGCCTCGGTCCGGGTGGAGACGCCGAGCTTGCGGTAGATGTTCGTCAGGTGGAACTTGACGGTCTGCTCGGCCAGGAAGAGCGACGCCGCGATCTCCCGGTTGGAGCCGCCCGAGTCGAGCGCCTCGAGGATGGTGAGCTCCCGTCTGCTGAGACGGGTCTGCTGCACCGCCGCCTCTTTCGTCGACCCGAGCGGGTCGAGCGGCCGGAAGACCGAGCCGTTCACGACCTGCCGCACCGTGGCGGCGAGGTCGCGGGGGTCGACGTGCTTGAGCACGAACGCGGCGGCGCCTCGCTCGAGGGCGGCCCGGACGAGCGCGGGGTCGTCGATCCCGGAGAACATCACGACCGCGACGCTCGGGTAGCGCGCGCGGAGCTGCTCGAGGGCGGTCAGCCCGTCGACGCCGGGCATCCTGACGTCGAGCAGGACGACGTTGGCTCCCGTCTGCCCGATCAGCGCCGGAAGGTTCTCGGCCGACTGCGCCTCGGCGACGACCGAGAGGTCGTCCTCACGCTCGAGCGACGCGCGAACCGCGTCCAGCATCAGCTTGTGGTCGTCGACCACGACGAGCTTCAAGCGCCGCATAAGCCGCATCCCCTTGCCTTCCCGGGCTCGACGAGCCCTTCCCCGATCGCAACGTAGGCGTGCCCCGCGGCGAAGACAAGGCTCGGCAACGCGAACTAGACCTTCCGGTGGATCCTTCAGGACCGACGTCTCGGACGCCGGGCCTCGCTGCCCCGGCGGGTTGAGATTGCGAGTGCGGCTGAATCCCGCATTCGAGGGATTCCGCAGGCGCTCTCACCCGCCCACAGTGTGATTTGCGCCGGCGTAGAGGCCGGCGCGCCGAGCCCCCTCGGCACCTGCGGCACCGGGAGGACCGAATGCGGCGGCTACGACTCGTTGTGGCGGACGACCACGGCTTGATGGTCGAGGCCGTCAGGATCGCGCTCGACGGGCATCCGGAGTTCGACATCGTCGGCGTCGCCGAGAGCGGGAGCCAGGTGCTGCCGGTCGTGCGCCAGACCGAGCCGGACCTGATCGTGCTCGACCTGCGGATGCCGGGGATGGACGGGTTGACGTGCATCCGGCTCCTGCGGGAGACGTTTCCGTCGCTCAAGATCGCGGTGCTCTCCGGGGTCGACTCGGACGAGGTCGTCGGCGAGGCGATGCGGCTCGGGGCCAGTGCCTTCATCTCGAAGCGCGTCCATCCCGGGGAGCTGCCGGGCGCGCTCGCGGCCGCGTTCGAGACGACCGTGAGCGAGCCGATCGCGCGGGCCGGGGCTGTTCGGGCGCCCGCCGTCCAGGACGCGGGCCTGACCGAGCGCGAGCTCGAGATCCTCCGCGCGCTCGGGCAGGGGCACGCGAACAAGGCGATCGCCAAGAGCCTCTGGCTGGCGGAGCAGACGGTCAAGTTCCACCTGACCAACATCTACCGCAAGCTGAACGTGAGCAGCAGGACCGAGGCGCTCCAGTGGGCGTACCGCCACGGCGTCCTCGCCTCGCCGGCCGCCGGCGACGCCGACGGCCTGCTCCGCGCGGCGTCAGGGCGCGAGTAGGGCCCGCGCGAACCCGTGCCGCGCCTGCCAGGCGCGGAGGAAGAACACCACCTCCGCCCGCGCCTCGTGCTCGCTCGCGGCGGACGCGTGCTCGATCGTGCAGGAGCGGGGCCCGCTTCGGTGCGCGGCGCAGCCGCTCTCGTGGAACGAGTCGACGAGGTCGTCGACGAGGTCGGGCCGCTCGAGGTGGACGGTCAGCGTCGTCACGGCGCCGATCCTACGCCGGCCCCGCGAGCAGCAGCGTCGCGAGCGCCCCGGCGGCGAGGAACGGCCCGAGCGGCAGCTGCCGCCTCAGCGCGGGCCGGCCGTCCCGCGCGAGTAGCGCGAGGCCGGCGAGGGCGACCAGGCAAAAGCCGATCAGCAGGGCGGTCAGCACGGCGCCGCCGAGCAACGCGCCGAGCAGGAGCGCGAGCTTCGCGTCGCCCATGCCGAGGTCGCCGGGACGTAGCGCCGCCGCCGCGAACAGGAACCCTCCGGCCGCGACCGCTGCCAGCACGTGCTCGGCGAACCGGGCAGAGTCGACCGCGAGCGCCGCCACGAGGGCCAGCGCCGTCGCCGGCAGCACGATGCGGTTCGGCAGCAGCTTCGTCTCGAGGTCGATCACCGCGAGCCAGACGAGCGACGCCGCGCCGAGAGCGGCGACGAGGGCCCAGCTCGAGGCTCCCGCGCGAACGAGGACCACGGCGGCCGCGCAGGCGGAGAGCAGCAACGCCGGCCCTACGTGCGCAGGGCGCATCGGCGCAGGCGTGGCCGCTGCCGTCGTCACGTCGCTCACGGCCCCCACTATCGCCGACCGTGCAGGCCCCGTCTGCGGCGAAACGGCTGGCCGGGTCAGGACCTTCGTGTGTGGGTCGCGCCCGCCTCGGCGGGTGAAATGGCATGCATGGACGGACTCGACGACAAGCTCTTGGCGCCCCTGGGCCGAGAAGACGGCCAGGGCGCGACCGAGTACGGCATCGTGATCGCGGTCGTCCTGCTCTCGCTGGCGCTGACGATCGGCGTACTCGCGGCGTCGATCACGACCTTCCTGAACAGCATCGCCGGGTTGGTCGACCTCCTGCTGCCGTAAG